>NZ_JPOJ01000004.1 GCF_000733855.1 Methylomicrobium agile | reverse complement strand
CCTGAGAGTGTCCAGCGCCGCCAACAGCTCCGGCCGATCACGCTGGGCACCGGAAGCCTTTTCGACAAACAGCTTCTCACAGCCCGCCGCCTTCAGCGCATCCAGCTGCAGGGCGGGATTCTGGTCTTGTGTGGAAACGCGGGCATAACCGACAAGCATAGCACCTCCGAAAACTCAGCCGCACTATGAGTTACTTTAGAGATAAGTTTCAAGAGATATTTATAAGAATTGGAGGGATAACCGAAAGTTTAGCGTTTGTGTCATTTTCAGAAGTCGACTGCACAAAATGTCAAAAGTCGATTGCACTACTTAGAGATGGCCTCATTCGGCAGTGCCATGATGAGGTTGGGCTGCCTGCCTAAAAACAGTTATTCGGCTTAGAGCCAACTGCACAAGAGTGATTGTCATCGGCCAGAGCAAGCAAACCCCGTTTAACGGCAGGAGTGAATCTGGTTCCATGTCTAAGCCTCATTCTTGTGCAGGAGGACTACTGATTTGTGAGTGCTCAGTAGTCCTCTGCACAATGCGGTTCTAAGCCAATGAAATGGTGAACCGCCCCGGGTTTTCAGGAGGCTCTAACTTTATGAGAAGATAGAGCAATGAAAGAGAAAACCACCAAGCACTATTCACCAGAAATTCAAGAGCGGGCGATTCGCATGGTGCGCGAGCATCAGGGCGAATACACTTCAGAATGGGCTGCATTCAGTCGATCGCCGGCAAGCTCGGTTGTACGGCGGAAACGCTTCGCCGCTGGATCAGGCAGTCACAAAAAGCCAGCGGTGATACACAGGAGCCGGCCGGCAGTGAATCGGAACGCATCAAAGCATTGGAACGGGAAGTCCGTGAATTGCGGCAGGCCAACGAGATTCTACGCAAGGCGTCGGCTTATTTTGCCCAGGCGGAGCTCGACCGCCCATTCAAACGATGAAAGCCTTTATTGATGAACATCGCAATGTTTACGGGGTCGAGCCGATCTGCAAAGTCTTGCCGATTGCCCCGTCGACCTATTACCTTCATGCGGCACGTCGGCCAAGCCTGAGCTGCGCTCTGCCCGCAGCCAGCGCGATGAAGCGCTGAGCCTTCAGATTCGTCGGGTCTGGGAAGAAAACTTCCAACCTACGGCGCGCGTAAAGTGTGGCGTCAGTTGCAGCGCGAAGGCTTCTCGTTGGCTCGATGCACGGTCGAGCGCCTCATGCGACAACTGGGGCTCAAAGGCATTATGCGGGGTAAAACTGTCAAAACCACCATTAGCAACTCCAACGCAGTTTGTCCGCTGGATCGCGTTAACCGCCAATTCAATGCCGAGCGTCCGAATGCGCTATGGTCGCCGATTTTACCTATGTCAAAACCTGGCAAGGCTTTGTGTATGTCGCTTTCGTGGTCGATGTCTTTGCCCGCTACATCGTCGGCTGGAAAGTCTCCGCTTCTGCACAGACCGATTTTGTCCTGGATGCCTTGGAACAGGCTTTGTCTGATCGTCGGCCAGCAAGGGATGGCGGTCTGATTCATCACAGTGACCGCGGCGTGCAGTACGTGTCGATCCGTTATACTGAGCGTTTGGCAGAAGCCGGTGTTGAGGCGTCGGTCGGCAGTGTAGGAGACTCTTATGACAATGCCCTGGCCGAGACTATCAATGGCTTATATAAAGCCGAGGTCATTCATCGGCAATCCTGGAAAAACCGCGAAGCCGTCGAACTGGCCACTTTGACTTGGGTCAATTGGTTTAACCATCAACGACTGCTAGGACCGATTGGTAATATGCCTCCCGCTGAAGCCGAGGCAAGGTATTATCAACAACTTTATGAGTCTGCTATCGCGGCATGACTCACAACAATCAGCCTCCGACAAACCCGGGGCGGTTCATGGTGCAGTCGACTTCTGATAATGACAACATCATGATTCCCCGAACTTGGGAATCCAGCACCTTATGTTTTTAGATCCCCGCTTTCGCAGGAGCGACAACATTGAATTAATCACTGCTTCCTTAGTAGTGCTTTTCCATCTATCATTATCTCGTATGGAACGGCAATGACTAGAGGGATAAACACCTTTCCCATTTATAGCTGATCGCTACTCCCAGAAGAAGTACGGTGTGCTTCCTCACAAGTATTTTCAGCACCGACCAACAAAACGATAGCCCCGTGACTTTGACCCGAAAGGGCACCGCAGTGGTCGAGTGAACCTCGTGTTCGACTACATCGATCTTAAAGGAAGACAATTAGGTTTATTTTATGGCATTGTTCGTTTATACCACTCAGGAATGCACAGAAGACGCTCTCCGATATGCGTTATCAGATGAGCTCGAGCGTTTTAAGGAGCGAGTTGAGAAATCTCAGAGTACCAGCCAATTCGATCCGTTTCCACCACCTTATCTAGTCAAAAAGAAGTTTGGAGGGCGACAAGGTCGTTTGATTGCTGATCTTCGTATCCAGGGCGACCACGCAGTGATTGTATTTCTAGCGATCATGATCCGTGGAGACCGAGATTATGAGGACTATTTCGCAGTAGATCCAGTCGGTTACGGGAAACAGCATTTTAGCTGCCGGGTCTCCGATGAGCAGTTGGCCGAATACATTAACGAACGAACGAGAGTAGAGTCCCCCCAACCAAACCCGAGCCGACTACGGTGGAATATGGATTTCTTTATGAGGCGTTTGCCCACCGCCAAAGCTCTGCTGAGGAGGACATGGTTTACGAGACAATCGAATGGAAAGATGCTGTGGCGGAAGAGAGAGTCGCAAACCAGCTTGTCCGTTTTGCCCAACCCTGTCTCAATGCGTTATCGCAAGAGTCAGGCGTTCATTTTCTGAAAATCCCGGATAAATCCGGCTGGGGTTTATGGTTTCATCGGAGTCAAGGCCGGGTGCTGTTAATCACCCCCGTCACAGATACCACGAGCGCGAAAGCAGAGAAGATCGTGGAAAAATACCGCGGGCAACTCGAAAGCGGGCATTTAACACACATCATCCGTTCTAGCCGACGAGCCTATCCGGCTTACATGCTCGCGGATGAGGAAACGTGGGTGGAGATTGAGAAGGAACCCGTTGCCAACATGGCACTTTCACCTGAGGAGTCCGATGTCTTGCTTAGTGTGCGTCGGACAGAGGGGGCGTTTCCTCTGTTCGTAAACGGTCGTGCTGGAAGCGGCAAGTCCACCATCTTGCAATATCTTTTTGCGGATCTGCTTTTCTATTACTTGAGCACACCGGCGGCCCAATTGATTGCACCTCCCGTGTACTTGACAGCAAACGGAGAACTACTGCGCGTCGCGCGGAGTTTTATCGAGCGTATCCTGCGTAACGAGGCCACCTTTCGAGGAAGTGGATCGGCTAGTTTGGTCGATGATAATCGAGAGATTCTCGACGAGGCATTCCGGGAATTTCAACCCCACCTGCTCTCAATGGTTGATGCGCGAACTAGGCAGGAACAATTCGCACTATCCCGCCGGGTGGACTATTCACAGTTCCGTAAACTATGGACGGAATGGTTTGGAATGGATCGTACTGCTGCGCGGGAATTTGGGCCAGATATTTCTTGGCACATCATCCGCAGCTACATCAAAGGTATGCTTTCAGAGACCGTGATGGATCCCGACGACTATGAGCAATTACCGGAGAACCAGATCACGGTGACTCGGCAGACATTCCAAACAGTTTTCGAGCGGGTCTGGGAAGGGCGGTACTCAAAAATAGCCGAAGCCAAAGGGCTGTGGGACGACCAAGATCTGGCTCGGTTTATCCTCGACAACGATTTGGCAAAACCGGCAAGTCCTGCGGTTCTTTGTGACGAAGCGCAAGATTTTACCCGGATTGAACTAGAACTGCTTTTGCGTCTCAACTTGTTCTCGAACCGAGCAGTGCCACCCCACGATCTGAGCCGAGTGCCTTTCGCCTTTGCAGGTGACCAATTTCAAACTTTGAATCCAACCGGTTTTCGCTGGGACGCTATCAAGGCTTCCTTCGTCGAGAAGTTCATTCGGGCGCTCGATCCAAGTGGACTCTCTGGTAGGACGGAACTCAACTATCGGGAACTTCACTACAATTACCGCTCCACTCCTCCCATTGTCCGCTTCAGCAACGGGGTTCAGGCGCTGCGGTCGGCGCTTTTTAAAATGCCGGAATTACGCCCACAAACCCCGTGGGCTTTGCCGCAGGGCGTATTTCCCGTGGTTTGGTTCAACTCGGGAGATTCCTCCTTCTGGAAGAGGTTCAAAGAGGCAGACTCGTTCGTCGTCATTGTTCCCTGCAACGAAGGAGAAGAGGCTCAGTTTGTTCGGGACGATCCTATCCTCAGACAACACATTCGCATGGAGGATGAAATTCCACAAAACGTATTGAGCGCAGCCCGAGCAAAAGGCCGAGAGTATCAGGTCGTGGTTGTTTACGGCTTCGGAGGAGTGGCGCCAAGGAATTTAATGGAATTAATGGATTCCACCCATGGCGGTGATGAGGCAACAAAGGATCACTCGCTGCCGTTTCAATATTTCATCAATCGCCTCTACGTGGCGGTCAGTCGTCCCAAACAGCGTTTGATCATTGTAGACGACGAGTCCGGGATAAATGCTCTCTGGGAGTTTGCGAACCGAGAAGAGGTCACCAGGCGGGTCATTGATGCGGCAAATCGTGGCCGCACTGTGTGGAATGCTGATCCAGAAGACGAAAATGCCCCCGCTGTCGAGGGCATGACGATGGGCAAAGTGGAGGATCTAACCCGCGAGAGTGCGGGTGATCCGATAGACAACGCTAAGACTTTTGAGGAAGACGGTAGGGCAAGGAAGGATGCGTTTCTTCTACGGCAAGCGGCCCTTGCCTATCGGAGCGCCGGTGATTCCACCAAAGCCACTGAGTGTCGTGCACGTGCGCTGGAATTGGAGGGCGATCACCTCGCCGCAGCTGAGGCCTATTTAGATGCTGGGTTCGTAGTTCCCGAAGCTGTGCAGTGCTTCTGGAAAGTGGGAAAGACGGGCTGGCAGCGACTCACCGAATTAGGAAAACTGAATGCGAGCGTGGCTAGGGAGACAGAATTTAAATATGCGCTGGCGATCCTAGACACGAGTGTGTCGTCAAGCCGGGGAATCGAGCTTCTTGAAGAGTTGGCAGCCCGCCTTTCGGAAACTTCCTTTGCGGCGTATGTGTCTTCCGAAAACGCATGGCGCGACGGGATCAATACCATCATCGACAATGTCCGGAATGACGCTTCCCTTACGATGGCCGGAACACTGGAGCACGTGCTCGAAAAGATTGAAGCGTGCGGCATTGCTCAGCTTGACCGGAAAATGGCGGAAGTCCACTTCCGTGCGGGAAGCCTGCAAAAAGCAGTGCAACGATGGGAAAAAGCCGGAGAAACTAAATCGGATGAATATTTAAAAGCGAAAGCGGCTATCGAGCCATATCCGGGAAAGCTTGCAGCTTTGATGAAGGTCGGGGCGTTTGTCGAAATCATCCAGGAGTTTGAAGCTCGCACCAATACAGACCTTGATTCTGCGCAATGGAGTAACATCTCGTTGGCGTATCTCCAGTGCAATCGCTTAAACGATGCGCTTGATGCTGCGTGGAAATCGCAGAATGCCACTGTAATAAGACGAATTGCACTCAAGGCGATATCGGAAGGCGAAGCCCAAACAGCGATTCGAGCACTGCATGGCACAGTGATCGCGATGGTTGGAAACGGAGAGTGGGAACCATTGGCCAAGTTCGCGTCAACTCTGGATTTCTCTCCTGATTCCAACTGGTCCGAAGATGCGGTCCGCGAACTGGTCGAGAGCCATGCAGACGAACTTCAATGCACACTTGTGTCTGCCTTAGCCCGATCAGATGCGTTTCCTGAATTGCCTGGACACCTTCAGCGACAACTTAGCGAATTCTTGCGGCGTTTTTTGCGCGTCAAAGAAGGGCGATGGCGTCCTTTTGTCTCGGCAGAGGAAGCAGGCGCCGCCATCGAGCGCGGCGGCAAGTTCACCGACGCTCTTCCATTCTATGAAGCTGTCACCAAGGAATCCCTCTTCTCTGAGGAACAGAAACAGTTTGCCCGCCTCAGGTGGATCATCTGCAAGAATAGACAGCTTGAATATGAGCGCGAGCAGGCGGGGCAAAGCCGTCGGGCTTCCGAGATCCAGCGTGAACTTTCCGAAGCAATGAAGCGCCTCGGAATTGAGCGGGTTACTGACCTCCCTAAATACCCAGAGCTCGCAGAAATTGAAAAACCAACCAACTCATTAGTTCAAATACCAGAATCCAAACCTGAAACGCCGCTTCATCTTCCTTCAGAGGTTCTGGAGGCAGACACAATGTTCGGTGTTGCCGCAGTGAAGCAAATCGAACTAGCTGGCCGTGTTGCCGTAAAAGTCGGCGATTTTAATATAGAATTGTCTCGACAGATTGGTCGCTGCAACTTCAAAAATGAGCAAACAATGCAGACGGCATTCTTTAATATCCGTGAAGGTCAACCTGGAGGTGAAAAGACATGGCAAGTAATATCTCCTATTGAATGGGGCTGCGAGGATTGGAAAATCCGGCTTTCCCATTCTGGTGCTAAACTGAAAATATCGTTCGATGATCTGGGAGTGAGCCTATCTATCGACCAACCGCTTAATTCTTAAATCATCAGATCTGCACAAATTCGAGTAGAAGTGAAAGTCAAGAACGCGCGGCAGATTGGGCCGAATACTTTTCAGATAGCTCGGATGCTTATTTTGCCAGGTGTTTTATCTATCAAAAACGGCCGTTTTTGGGAGAAGAGGGAAGGGAGACAAAATATAGCGAGTGGTGCTTACAGCCAATCTTCTGTATCCTGACGCCCTAATATAGCCATAATCTCAACCATATCGTCATTGATCCGGTAATAAATGCTATCGGTTCCATACACACTACGCCTATATCCTTCTCGAATATGGTCAACAGCCTGAAATAAATAGGGGTGATCAGCAATTTGATCTAAGCGTTCAAGAATGCCCCTATGATATTGATCGGCTCTCTGACTTCCGTGCATTTTAACGCCGTACAGCCAGATTCTCTTCAAATCAGCGCGGGCTTTTCGGGTGAGTTTATAAGAGCCCATCTTGCCGTGCTTCTTCCTTGAAGTTGGCTAATAAATCTTCCGGTTTCTCGTCGGTGAACCCGCTTTGCTCAGCCTTAATCAGTTCAGCGCGAACATGTTCGAGCTCAAGCTGCTGCCTCCGCGCCCGCCGGATTAAGTCATTAATCACTTCGCTCTTACTGCTGTATTCTGCACTTGCGACTTGAGCCTTCAGCCATTCGTCATTTGGCTCTGATACGGATATGCTTTGTCTCACCATGGCGCGACCTCTCAAAAAATCTACGATACACCAATATTACACCATATATGCACCACAGAAAACAAAAAACAGAATCCTAAAATTTGCGGTATATCGGAGGTCAGAGTCCGATCAAACTTCCCTTGCTGTCAATATTAACGGCAACAAATGTGTAGCAAGTTGCTACACTTCGGCCAGTTCTCCCTCGATCAATTTTTCCAGAAAATCCTTCAGTTTCTGTTCCTGTTCGGAGTTCAGCGTCTTCGCGTTCAATTTAACAGTGATGTGCTTTTCGGTCCAGGCAATGTTGCCCACCTTTTTGCCATCCCGGATCAGATTACGCGAATTTTGAATATGGCTATCCTTTTCCTCATGGCCTTTCAGCTTACGTGTGGCGAAAGCAGCAATTTTAGTTTGATCCAGCTCATTCTCCAGCAACAACGCCCAGGCCTCGGCTAAGTAGGCATTGAATGATGGCAAATGGCCGCATTGCTTCAAAAGTCGCTTGATGTCGCTCGCAGCCGATCTTGAAAGCAATCTGGGATTTGTGTTTAGGTCGGAAATGATAAATTGCGGCAGGTCGTCGTAGGCATAATATCGGTACATATCCTCACGGTTCATACCCAACGACTCGGCCAGTTTCTTTTTGGTCGGGAAGGCATTCTCGATCTGCTTCAACGCCAGGCCGATTTCGTAATCGCTCAGATCCTCCCGGTCGACATTCTCCGCCAGCGCGAAGACGGCCATGTCGCTGTCAGATATGCTGGTTACCAAAGCTTCGATAGTGTGTTTATGCAGCTGCTTATGAGCACGCCAACGCCGCTCGCCAGCGGCGATTTGGTAGCGGTCATCAATCTTGCGTACCAGGATAGGCTCCAACAAGCCAAGCTCGGAAATCGATTGCGCGAGTTGGTCGAGCTCCTGCTGGGGAAAGATGCGACGCGGCTGATAGGGATTTGGATCGATTTTATCGACAGGAATGAGGATGTGCTCCTTGCCTTCTTCGAAATTCGCGTCTTGAGCCGCCAAAGCATGCCGCTGGGTGTTTTGTTGCAGCTTCTGCTCCAACATTTTTTTCAAGTCTTTGCTCATGCTTGATCAGCTCCTGCAGCTAGATTCAATTGCTTGGCGATAATTTCTGCCAAGCTCCGAAATTCACGTGAAATTTTGGCCGTCCGATCCAAGGCGTGCAGGCTCATTTGAGCGATCGCCGACTGATTGACCTTAGTGCTGGTCGGTATACGAACATCGATCAATTTGCCGATCTGATCTTTGGCAGAGGCCTCGATCAGTTTGCAGACCGTCTGCCTCTCGTCGTGTCGAACCAGAAGAGCGCCGATCAATTCGAGTTCGGGATTAATGCGTTTGATTTTCTCGACGAGTTTCATCAAATCGGTGACTCCATACATACCGTACTGCGAACCCGATTCGATCGGGATGATCAAGTGCGTGGCCGCAGCTAAAGCATTACTGGTCAGCAGCTTGAGGCTTGGCGGACAATCGATCAGGATGACGTCATAAATGCCATGCAGGGGCTTGATCTTGTCGCGGAGCTCTTCCGAAGGACGCGGCACATCGTCCTTCAATTCGTCTTCGGTTTTGCCGAGAGCCAGTGACCCGTATATCAGTGAAACGCCGTCGATATTGGTATCGTCGTGGATGGATTGCGGCAGCTTCTCGATTTCTGACAGCAACAGCTCTGCGCAGGTGATAGGGACTTCGCTCGGGTGCTTTTTGCCGATGTGAAGGCTCGCGTTGGCTTGCGGATCGAGATCGATTATCAGGACAGAGAGCCCCATTCGGGCCAACTCGGCCGAAAGATTGACGACCGTGGTTGTTTTCCCGCAGCCACCCTTATGATTGGCAACGGCGATGACAGATGTTTTTTTTGCCATTTGTGCACGATGTTTAGTTTTTTCGTGATCAGTATAACTAACACATACGACAATGAAAACACATTTATTCTGTAAAAAAGAGCTTATCTTCTTTAGTAATATGAAGTATTTTCTCAGATCATTCGTTAATTCTTGGTTGGGATATATCTATTTTTCAGACCCGTTTGTAATCTATGACCATCAAAGTCGTTTGTATTTTGTCGGCATAGATACACTTTCTACAGCTATTGATGTGTAGCAAGTTGCTACATTTTACAAGCACATTGTCGCCTTCGAAGGAGAGCAATCAAAAAGAAGATGTTCTCTCTGAACTTTAGAAATCCTTCATAAGAGTTTTTCAGCCATAGCAAGGGGTAAAACAAAGTTTCGGGAAACCGTTAAGCCCTGAATCTGTGGTACTGGTAAAAAAAACACGGCTTGCTCACTCTTGGCGTCGACCAATAAAGCAAAACACGCCTGAGTCGTTTTTAATTCCAGTGGCAGCGGAACCTCGCAGAGCAGGATGCCCGTTGAGTACCGGCAGGTGCGAATCAAGGAAGTGAAGTGATTGCTCCGGCTTTGCCGGTGCTAGCACTTCACATATCCTGCCCGCCTTTCAGCATGGTTTTCTGTGGGGGTGCAGCTTTGCAATCCGATGGCATACCTATGAGACCCACGCAGACAATAGAAAAAACAGCGAAATCCAGGAATTTAACGCGTTTCCTGACCAGTATTCCGCACGAAATACACGCGAAATACAGCGATTTCTTTTTCCAGCGCCACTTTCAGCTCCGCCGCTTTCCCGATGCCGACCGGGCCGGACAGGATCGCATACTTGCCCTTCCGGATTTCGGCTACCAGGTCGACCACCAGGGCCTCCCTCTCCATCACAACCCAGCAATCTCATCCCTATTTACTTTTCCCACGGCAAAGTATTACTATTAAAGTATTACTTTTTCACCGGATCAACAGTACCGAAGCGATCCTCGAAGAGAATTCTTTTAACCGCTGGCCATCGGTGCCGATGCGCGGTTTCCGAGGCTGCGGCGAATGATGAAATCATGGAATAAATATGTTTGGGGGGAAATCAGCAATTTGTGGCAATAAGACAATCACTTATTGATCTGTCTGCCAGGCGTCATCTTTTCAAGATAAGCAACCCATTCAAGACGCGTATCTTTGTGCAAATCCTGCCAGCGGACCGTCGGGATAGGCCGCTCTATAAGCTGCAATAGCTTTGCGTTCCAAATCCTTTACCCTGTTTTCGGCAACCATCAGCGGTGTATCCTGATTTATCGTTTCATTTCCTTCCATCAGCATCTAGCCAGACTATTATCAGCAATTTGAATTTAGCGATCCTCCATAACCGATAAATCCTTTAAGTACCACGAAAAAGCCTCACCCAAAACCAAAGCTCAAAGACGCCGCCGATCACAATCGCTATTCCGCCTAAAGACGAATAGCCAAGCCCATAAAATACCAAGGCAACCAGCAGAATCACAGCAGTTATGAGGTGGTATTTCATTCAGTACAGCTATCCAGTTTTCTCGCATCATCCATTTTTACGGGATTGGCTAAAGGCTTCAGCACCGGCAATTTGAGCCCAGTAAGGCCGCTTCCTGGTCGCGCCGCCAGACGCGGAAAATTACATAAATAGCTAATTAATACAATTAATTGTGCAGTCATGTTAAAGCTAAGTAAAGTAATATATCAAGAGTTCCGCGTGAAACAATCCGGCTAATCCTTCATCGCAGCATACCCTTTTTCCTTCAGCCACGCCTTAAACTCCGCCGGCTTGATCTTCGATGCAAGCTGCTTCCGCAGCCAGGCTGAAAAATGCAGGCGTTCCAGTCTATCGCGAAACTCCACGGTTTCGGCCTGGTAGGATTTCGCCTTTTCGGCTCCCAGCTCGTCGATATAGCGCTGGATCCAGGCGCGCTTGTCATCCAGCGATAAGCCGGTCACGGCTTTATTGATGCGCTCGCGCACATACTCGGCTTCGATCTCGGCGCGCCGTTTTTCCTGGGCCTCGCGCTGCTCTGCCTCGATTTTGGCCTGAATCTCTTGCTCCTTCTTGGCTTCGAAAGGGGTCTTGCCGACCACGGCGTCGCTCTCGTAGAGCGTCCGGATATAGCCGGCGGTCGTGCCCTTGACCTGCTTTTTCTTCGCCTTTGCTTCCACGTACTCGACCACCTGCCTGGCCCGCTCCTCGTCCTGCAGTATCCACAGAATGGCAAGGCGTTCCCCTATGCCATGGTCCACCAGGCGTTTGAATATTTGGGATTCACGAACCGCCGCATGGTCGTCCTTGATCATCGGCTTCAACAGGGTTTGCTGGGGGTTCTCGGTCACCAAAAAGCGGACAGCTGAGACTTTGCGGCCTTGCCTTTGAAACTCGGGTTCTAATTGAATATCCGATACACGGTTTATTTCTTTGATGGACGGACGGATAACGCGCTCGTTCAGCCGCCGAAAGTCGTCATAAAGCCCCGCCTCGGCGCCCATGATCCGGCGAAACCTGCTTAATTCCCACCACCCGGTGGAGCCGATCGCCTTATACCTGAGACAGTTCTCATACAGCGTCAAAGCATACCCTCCCTCGAAGCGTCGCTGCACGCCGATATTGATCGTCGCGTATATCTCCGGATCGTAAAGGCGCTCGGCCAGGTATTCGTCGTAACGGTAGGTGCAGGTGCCTTCCCTGATCTCGCCATAGGACAGCATCGACATGACCCGCCAGACATCCTTTCCGTCCTCCATCATGTTGAATTCGATGGTGGTCGATGCCAGCTTGCGCAGTACGTCCTGCAGTCGCTCGATGTTGTTGCTCTCATCCCAGCCGAGCATCGCGCATAAATGCTTTACCGGTAGCATATGTGTCCGTCTTGTCACCAAGGAATCATAGGCATTCAAAAGCAGCACATTCGCCATCTTGCGCTCCAATAGCGACAGTTCGCCGCTCGTATGAATAGCGGCAACATGCTTGCGAACTTGCTCTTTTTGCGGGGTTAAAGCTACCTGAAGCTCTTTCTTTGCCATGAAGGCATTATATTAAATTGTCACCCCAACACAAGAGTTTTTTAAGTGACAATAGGTGATGCCGTTACCCATCGTAAGACCCTCACCTTTGGCTTGATAGTCATCCCCTAAACAGTGACATTTCATCCCCTAAACAGTGACATTAACGGAATAAACCGATTATAAACAAAAACAAATGCATTATTAATCAATAGCTTAAAAACTATAACCAGCAATAATCGATTGATCCCCTAAACAGTGACATTAAAAACCGGATTTATCCCCTAAACAGTGACATTTCATCCCCTAAACAGTGACATAAAATCGCTGCAGGCCGCGCCGTGCAATGGTTCCAGAAAGCTAAATATATTTAAATATGTTGTTTATTAAAACAACAACAAAAGAGCTTGTTGTTGTTTTTCGAGAAACGAGTGAAAGAACTCTCTTTAGCCCCCTCTCCTCTCTCAATAGAGATTTTTCCCTTTTGACCGGCGCATTACGGTATTTGCAACATTAACGGCAAAACCCTTTATCAAGCGCTCCTTGCCCCCGATAGCGCCGGCCATCCCCGCAACACCGAAAAGTAATCCCCCGCCTCCATATTCGGCGCCGTGGCTCTCGAACCGAAGCAGGGTATTCCCAGAGGCGTCCCGAAGTTCGAACTGTCCTTTAAGCATTGCCTTTCCTGCTCCGAAGCCGATTAACGCGCGCGGCGGCGCTCCCCTCGGCAACTTCCCTTAACAGTTTCGGTCAACATCAGGGCATCGCTTTTATGCTCGGAGCCGTCAAGAACGCTTTCGAAAGCGTTATGGTCGACGAGATACTCCACTATTTCTTTACGAAAGTAAGGTTCTAGCGGTTTCCATCCAGGCTGATCTGACGTGAATTCGCCAAGGATCAGCACGTGCGCACCGCTCGGCTTAGGGAAGTTGATATTCGGCTTCTGCTGGACAGTAATGCTGCACCCGACGACAAAGATCAATATGGCAACCAACCAAGGAAACAAAAAGAGTCTTGGCACCTTACCCCCTGTTTAAATACGCCGCGTTTACTTTATTCCGGCTTCCCTTTCTCTTCAAGGCTCACGTAGACCTCCAGCTGCCCTTCCAGCTTGGCGACCATTTTTTCGGCATCGGAAACCGCTTTGTTCGCGGCTTTCAGCTCGGCTTTGGCCGTCTTTAATTCAGCGGTAGAAGACTCATAACGGACGCTCAGCGTCTCGACTTCGACGGTCCGTTTAGATAACTCGGAGGCCTTGGCCTTGATATCGGTTTTCAATTGCTCGTTGGAGCTGACGGCCGAGTCCAGCGACATCTGGAGCTTATGCACCTGCATGTCGAGCGTCTTTATTTCCGCGTCTTTCTTTTTAAGCGCTTCCTCGTGCTGTTTTTGCAGTGCCTGTTTCTCCTGCACAGCGGTCTTGTTCGCCTCCTCCAGCGCGGCCTGCTGCTTTTTCAGCTCGGCGATCTCGTGCTGCAGTCGGTCGTTGTCCTTCAGAATCCCAACATTGATTTTTTCGGCCTCTGCCAGATGACCACGAGTTTCCTTATGGGCTTTATATTCGGCATCAAATTGCTTCCTGATGGTATTAAAGTCATCTTCCAGGCGCTCGATCTTCATGTTCTGGACTTCGGAAAACTTGAAGGCCTCCTCGACTTTAGCCTGGTTGGCCTGCTCGGCCTGCTTCAACGCTTCCCGCTGGATTTCCAGTTCCTCGTCGGCAATCCCCTTGGCCGTGTTCCACATCTTTTTCAGCAAATCCTCGCCTTCTCTCGACAATTCCGCCGGAACCTTGACGACTGCCGGTAGCGCTTCGCTTTTCAACGCCTGGGCCTCATCCGTGGCCTGCCAGGTATTCAGGTATTTAGTGATGGTGGTGAGGCTGCCGCGGCCTAGCTTTTCCAATAAAGTCAAGGCGGTGGGGCGCTCGCCTTGCGCCACGATATCGACGCATGCGGCGTGGACTTCATCTTCGGTCAGTTTAGGTGCGGCCATGGCGTTACTCCTAGCATGTGGTGGGGGGGATAGGTTAAGTATAGCAGGTAAATTACACTGATTAAAGTGTAATTATGATAATTATGTAATTATCATAATTACCGTAATTTTTTAGCCTTTATCGCATCCGGCTGGAATCATCCAGGAAGCCGAGGGCTTGTCATGCTTGGCGTAATCCGCGACCGGTATCTTCTCGCCGGTCAGCCGCTCGATCTCGTCGACGGTGACCAGATAGCGGTCCAGGTTCTTTTTCGTCGCCTGCGCCGAATTCGGCACGATCCAGGCGATCGCGCGCTCGTCCTGGCCGGATCCGCGCACGATCACCTTCCAGAAGGCGTTCGGAGTCGCCACGCCGTGGCTTTGCAAAAAGAAATCGTCCGCTGTATTGTTGCCCCAGATCACGCCGCCGATCACCAGCATTTGGCGGACCTCATCAGGCAAAGCGTCAAGATGATTTAGCTGAGGCCTGATGGGCGCGGTACTAAAGTACTGATCCTAATGACTGGCTATTTCTGACCCCTTGATGTCGTTTGAAATATGATGACTTTGGGTATGTGGAAAGCATAAGTAAACCGCTGTATTTCGCGTGTATTTCGTGCGGAAACTGGTCAGGAAGCGCGTTAAATTCCTGGATTCCGCGGTTTTTTTTATTTTCCATTGGACTGGCATAGGTTTATCATCGGATTACAGACCTGTATCCCCACAGAAAACCATGCTGAAAGGCGGGCAGGATATGTGAAGTAGGCCCACCGGTAAACCGGAGCTCCTACTTCACTTCCCTTATTCGCACTGGGTGCTCAACGGGAATCCTGCTCTGCGAGGCACCGGCTACCGCCGGAAAAAGCGATTGACCTATGGAAGAGAAAAACCAACCACAAGAAAAGACAGTCCACCGATCAAGGTCTATTGCCTGCCCGAAGAGCGGCAACCGATCGAGTCCAACGCTGCTCGCGTTGGACTGCCACTGTCGTCGTACCTGTTGACCCTTGGGTTCGGTTACGAACCCAAGGGCGTCGTCGATGGCGAGAAAATTGACGACCTGATGCGAATCAACGGCGATTTAGGCCGGCTGGGCGGCTTGCTCAAATTGTGGCTTACCAACGATGTCAAAACCGCGCAGTTTGGGGAGTCGACTATTCGAGCGCTGCTCTGGAAAATTGAAGGGACCCAGGCAGTGATGCGGGATGCCATCAAGAGCGTGGTGCGGCCGAGGGCTGAGTCGTGATTTTTTTAACTCCTAAAATATCCTCATTCCCTCAAACCACAAAAGACCACTATCTGACCGGCTTAACTGCACTGAACATCCCGGCGCCCGAGGGGACGGGCGACTGGCATTTTTCCGAGACCTTCGAAGGGACTGCCGGTCGTCCGCCAGGGCCGTACCAGCTCGTTGGCGACGACTTGCTGAATACCAAGCCCTTATTGGGCGATGCAGGTATTTTCGATGCGCGGGCACGCTTGGAACCCTATCGCTTGGAGCTGCCGCCCGGGCCGATCTACGCCGCCGATCATTACCGGGCAATCGCCGATATGGTTCTGACGGCCATTGTTGCCCGTCAGTCGTTCGAGCATTCGATCATCCTCGACGATTGGCTACCGGAACCTGATGGGCAGGTGCGCCTATGGCGCCTTCTTGAAACCGCAAAACCTGCATTAATACTGGATCAATGGTCCAGGATTACAGTATGGATTGGAGAGCCGTTAGGCTGAAAAATCATGCTCGCCATGACCTTGAGCTTTTCAGATGGGGCCGAAGAACCCTCCGACCATTCGACGAATTTTTGCCGCGCTTCCAATCAAGCTAACAGACAAAGAGGAGCGCGGATTTTACAGAATTAGAAATTAGGGCTTTTGATGACCACGTGGGTAAGGTGAGGGTTTATTATCGCCAAACAACTCCCGATGTTTCTGGACAGCACGCTGAAGCGCTTCGGATAGCTCGGGTGGGTTGAGCAACGTTTCGACGAAGAGGCGCTGATCCTCCGCCGAAAGTGTAATAGTTTCAGTCTTTTTAAGGGCCGACTGCATCTTCTCCTCGACATAAGGCGCCACGTTTTCATAGGCCGCGTTCGCCTCTTGCGCGAGCGTACTGATCAGCGCTGCCTTTTGCTGCGCGGCCGTCTGGAGCCCGGCTAAGGTTCTTTGCAGATACACAAAATGATGCGCCACGTCCTGATAGCCGACCTGGGAGGCTTCTTCAAACGCCCGTTCATCCAGATGGGCTTCCAGCACATCCAAGGCTTTCCGGAGTTCATCTAAAGCCATCGTCACCCCGACGACTTCCATTATCAGCGCCTCGTCCAGTGCCTCGATGGCGGCCATTTCGGCGTCAACAAGCGAAAGTATGCTTTGCGGGTCGTTTTGATCTGTCATATGGCTTTGCGGATGTCTTGAAGCAACAGAAAGAGAGTGCGGGGACTCATCGGCGATGGCTGAAAGCCCTGGGCTTGATAAAACTGCACAGCCTGATCGGAGAGAGCGTGAACCATCAGCGCCGTGACGCCGATCATTTCGGAAACGTGCAGCGCGCGTAAAATCGCATCGTGCAACAGGGCTTTACCGAAGCCTTGGCGCTGCCAAGCCAGGGCAATTGCCAGTCGCCCCAACACCATCACCGGAATAGGGTCCGGCATGTTGCGGCGCATACGGCTTGGCGTCAGTTCGCTGGTAATCGATCCTGTCGAGAGACAGTAGTAGGCAACCACCCGCTGCTCGACACAAAGCACATAGGTACGCGAAGCATTGCGCCTTTCGTTACGTAGCACCGTGTGTTTCAACCACAGATCAAGTACTGCCTCGCCACAGTCGAAACCGGAAACATCGTGATCGGCCGTCAACGCTTCCGGCGCACGCCATTTTTGTGAATCAGGCAAATTACAGCTCCCACGGAGCTGGGGTTGTCATTAATTTGCGCAGCCTGGGATTGTCGCTGGGGGGCGCATCCCGCAGAGCGATAAATTTCTCGTACGCTTCCGCATCAAGCGTAAACACGCGCTGATCCAGCAACACGTCTTCGGCCTCCCGGCAGGCGCTTTCCAACATAAAGTCCGAGCGCGACTTTCCGAGCAGCGCGGCGGCCTGATCAATCAGGTCACGTTGCCTGCGCTTCGCGCGGATATTGATATTGACGTCGCGTGTTTGACCGCTGCTTTCGTTTGTCTCGAATGATGGCATCGAGGCCTCCATAATTAAAAATTATATTCTTTATATAGCCGATATGTGCATACATTGTAAATACATAATATATCTTTTTAAAAAAAACCTCATGGTTTGGCGGTTGGACTGGCTTGGCCACTCGCTCAAGCACCTGATTGAAAAGATTGAGCCGCTTGAAGGCATGGGCGATGGACTTCAGAGCGTTACCGAAGCCATCGATACAACCACGAGCGGAGGGAAGTTGGTCTTCCATCTCTTCGCGGCCCTGGCGGAGTTTGAGCGCGCTATACCCAAAGCAAGAAAACCGAATCCTAAGGCGCCAAATAATCCCAAAAAAGCTACGGCAGATAATGTAGAAAAATTACCCAGATGAAAGTCATTATCATTCACATAATATGCCCTTGACTGCATATTTTTTGCTAGGCATAATCAATCTATGACTTGGAGCGTTAAATTTCATGAAGCCTTCGATGCCGAGTTCGGTGAACTTCCGGAGGAAGTGCAGGACAGCTTATTGGCGCATGCCGGGTTGCTGGAGCAATTTGGACCTCAGCTCAATCGCCCGCGCGTGGATACCCTCAAAGGTTCGAAGCACGCCAACATGAAAGAACTCCGGTTCGATGCCGACGGCGGCGTGTGGCGGTTTGCTTTCGCTTTCGATCCCAAACGTGAGGCAATTATGTTGGTGGGCGGCGATAAATCCGGCGGCAGCGAGAAACGGTTTTATCGGCAGCTGATTCAGAAGGCAGATGCCCGGTTTGATGATCACATAGCCCATCTTGAGCGGGAAAAGAGATGACAATGACAACAACCTTAAAAGACAAAATGGCGTCTTTAAGCCTCGAACGCCGGGAAAAAATCGCGGCGATGACAGCAGAACTGGTGGCCGAAGAAAAATCCCTGCGCGATTTACGGCAGGCTTTGGCCTTGACGCAGGAACATCTGGCCGAAGTGCTGGGTGTCCGGCAGGAAAGCGTTTCTCGCCTGGAAAAAAGAAGTGACTTACTGCTCTCGACTTTGCGCAGTTATGTGAAGGCGATGGGCGGTGAATTGCGACTGGTAGCCGAGTTTCCTGACAGACCGCCGATCCTTTTGAAAGGACTGGCCTCAATGGAGATGGATGTTTTGCCAGATGTTACCCTCGATAAAAACGCCACGCCCTCTCCCAACGCCCATCCCTGAGGCTGACGCCCCTTTCAAAAAAGGGAGTTTATGGAACAAGGGCACGCCTAGAGCCGGATGTAATTTTCTAAATTATTTGGCGTAGATTTTTTGGCATTATTTGGCGCATCAGGACGTCCCCTTCCCCTGTAATTTTCTACATTATTTGGCGTAGAGATTTAGGAATTATTTGGCGCATCAGTGTAATGTTTTGCATGAGTTAGCGTAGATTTTTTGGCATTATGTGGCGTATCAGGATTCGATCTGCTTGCCTGGGATGTCGCGATAGAAAAGACCTCTATCGGCTGTCGGAGGCGGAGCATTAGAGTTCTGGAAAGCTGTCGCCAAACTTTGACTGGAGACCGAGTTCAAGAAATCAGTTAAAGATAGGATAAGCTTGCAAGCAACGCCTTAATGTCGGCTTTTTTGCGGCTTTGCGGCAAGCAGATGGCATAAATCTGGCGGCTGATTTCAGGATTGGCTAAATAGCGGCACTGCACGTCCTGAGCGTTCAAAGGCAGCGTATACTCCGGCATCAAGGCGACGCCAAGGTCGGCGCGAATCAGGTTGATGATCCAGTCTTCGCTGTTGCTTCGATAAGAAGCGTAGAGGTTGATCTCATGATCCTGGCAGACTGCTTTGAGTTTTTCCCTTAATTCGCAGTTGAGCCGATCCAGATACGCTTCCGCTTGTATGTCTTTCAAGTCGATCCGGGACAGGCGATTAAAACGGTGGCTGCTGTGAAAAGCCACGACGTAGCGTTCCGTATACAGCAGCGTTGACTCAAACGGCGATGCCAAGAGTTGAGTCGGGGCGCTGATCACCAAATCCAGCAAATCCGCTTCCAGTTGCTTCAGCAAATCGGCCTCCATGCCGATAATCAGTTCAAATTCGATATGGGGAAATTCTTGTCGGTAATGGGCAAAGACAGGACCTAACCGTTGGGCGCCGACGGTTTCCATCATGCCTATCCGCAGCGGAACACTGTTCAACCGGGTAAAGCGGATCGCCTCGGCCTTGGTGGCCAAGGTTTCTTTGTATATTTTCCGTAAATTAGGCTCGACCATACGGCCGAGCGGCGTCAATAAACACCCTGAACGGTCCCGGGTGAACAATTCACCGCCTAATTCATCTTCCAGCTTTTTGATGGCCTGGGTCAACGACGGCTGCGAAATATAGCTGAATTGGGCGGCGCGGGTAAAACTGCCGTGGTCGCAGACCGCCAAGAAATAACGGATTTGGTGCAATTCCATAAGCCTCGCTCAGATCAGTATAGCTAAAACCTATTCTTTCATAGAAAGTTTGTATTATACAAGCCTTGTATTTCTAACCTATTATGGCCGCCATCATAAACAAATGCTATGAAAGGAGAAGCGATGAACGCTGCAAAATTAATAGTCATGTATCCCACACCTGCCGATGTGACCGTGTTCGAACACCGCTACGCTGAGGAACATGTGCCGATGGCGGTCGAAAAACTGGCCGGAAAAATCCGTTTTGACGCCAACTTGATTACCTCGGCACCGGGACGGGAGCAGGCGCCTTATCACCGGATCGCGGAAGTGTATTTTCCCTCCATGAAGGCGCTGGAAGACTGCCTGAGTTCACCCGGAGGCCAGGAAACGGCAGCGCATGCGATCGAAATCTCGAGCGGGGGTCCTCCTTTATTCCTGATTGCGGAAGTCGAAACCTTCATTTTTTAAGCGGACTACCGCGAATGGTTCCCAGGATTCTTATGTCTTACCTGCCTTCAAGTCCGGAGATGGCCACACTGGCCGATTTACTGGCCCAATATCCCCGAAGCGGCATCCTGTGGTGGAAGCTGTTGGAAAACGTCAAGGCGAGTTTTTCGCCGCAAGACAGCGGGATGGGTGAACTTCTGATCACCTACATCTCGGAACTCAACCAGTCGGCGTTCTGCTATCAGACGCATAAGCGTTCAGCCATGCCATTAGGGGGTGAAGCGGTCGTCTTCGGCCCATTAAAAGCCGACATCGACCGGGCGAATGGGGAGGCGAAATTAAAGCCGATCCTGCATTTGGTAAAAAAACTGACATTAACCCCGCAACGGATCTCTCAGGCGGATGTTAAGGCCATTTTTGAGGCCGGGTGGGACGAACGCCGCTTTCTTGACGCGATTTGCCTGTGTGCGGTCGTCAACGGCATGAATCGGCTGGCAATAGGGATTGGCATCGATAAAGAATTATCCGACTCGCCAACGCTGTTGTCTGTGACCGGGCCGGTACAGGTCGGCCTCCTTCATTAATTGTTTCCTTTGATTGAGATCAACCGACGAGGTGAAGACGATGAGCACACTTCTCCTGTTTTTTTTCAGATTATTAATTATTTCAGCGCCTGCGGTTTTGTTGGTGGGTTTGTTCAAACCCGAATGGCTTAGGTGGCGCGGAAAACAACCGGACCCCCTGATGACTTTCGTGTTGGCTGCAGGCCTGTTCATGGCGGGTTTTACCGGGGCGAGTAAGACCTACTTTTCCGTCGATGAAGGGGCTGTTGGAGCGGCTAAGGAAGACGTCATCCCTGCGGCGGCAGACTATGCCGATGCTACTTTTGTGGCGGGCTGTCAACCTGGCTCGAAACCGGGCCCGGCCGGTGCCAGCAACGATGAAGAAACGGATGACGGCATTCGTTTTTCGGTCAGGACACCCACCAATTATCAAGAGACCGTCGCCCATCCTTTACTGGTGGTGTATGCGCCGGCCGGCCGGGATCGGGAAGAAGCCGAAGAATTTACCCATTTGACCCGGGAAGCTACGGCGGCAGGTTTTATCATCGCGTATGCGGATCACCGCCGGTTATCGCCTGAAGAGGCGGTGCGTCTGGCCCAAATACCCAAAGCGGTTGCAGCAAAATGGTGCATCAACAGCAAGAGGGTTTTTCTGACCGGACACTCCGACGGCGGCACAACCACGATGGCTATCGCCTTTTTCAACGGCACCAAGCATATCCCTGCCGCCATCGCCCCCAGCGCGGTGGGCATCCGTGGGGATGATCTGGCAGACCGCAATTGCGTGAAGCCCATACCGGTCATGATGATGCACAGCCGCCGCGACAAGCTGTTCCCGAATTATGGAAAAGAGGCGATTGAATGGTGGGCGAACTGCAATCAATGCACCACCAAAAAGTACAACCTGGAGGACCGTAAATCCTTATCCGGCAAGCCCATGCGCTGGGAAAGCTATTACCGGCACGAACTTGAACAAAAAGCCAAAGATCTGAAAATCGGCCAACCTTTACCCCATACCGCCCCCGTCCAAGGCGTAGAAGGTTGCGTGGCTTACAGCGATTGTAAAAATGGCGTGCAAACCTGGTATTGCGAAGGCAGCGGCCCGCATCCCGAATGGCCAGGAAGAAACAAAGCGATGATCGAGTTTTTCAAAGCCGTGAAAACTGACTAGACGAAATCAACTCCTTCACTTTTATCGGGATTTCTTCGATTGATGCTTTTAGAATGAGCAGACGGATAACATTTTATATCGGTCTTCGTTAAGATCAGAGGGGTGTAAGGTTATGAAAGACGTTAAAAAAATATTACTGGTGCTGGGTTTGCTGTTTTTATTGATTCAATTGATTACAGCGTTCTTAGTTGGAACCAAAGGCGTGACAGTCCAGATGTAACAAAATCAGGGATGTTACTCATTTACGAAGGAATCCTTACGTGTAAGGGCTCGCGTTTAAAAAAGACCGGGCTCGCAATTATCCCGTTTTTCGGCTCGAATTAGCTGCGACTGAAAATCCGGCCCGGCTCACATTAAATGCCACTGAGCTTGCATTTACCCGCACGGGCTTGCAATCGATTTTCTCGGGCTCAAATTATCTGCAACTATCGCAGGCGTCAAATGGGCAGCCCGGCCCGCAGCATTTTCTCTCGCAACTCTGTTGCCCGCACCGGATCCAGCGTGTTGTTGAACAATGCTTTGATGTCGGCGGACTTCGTATCCAATTGCTCCATCAGGTCCTTGATACGGTAGCCGTGCCGGGTCAGCGTGGGTTCCAGATCATCAATATGGCGGGACAGAATGGATTCGACGACTTCAACCGGAACAGGTTTCTCGCCCGCCTGATAGCCGGCTTCGAGCGCCAAGGTCAGGTGCAGTTGGATTTGCAGCGGCGTGCGCAGTTTGGCGGCTAACAGCTCCAAAGCATCGTCAGTCAGCATGGGATCGGCTTCGGACTGGCCGTCGGTGCAGGTTGTGAGCAGCCACTGGATATATTCGCGCTGATGGCCAGCGATGCCGTCCAGAGAAAACACATCAGTGCGGTAGCCAATCTCCTCCATGGTGGGTTTGCGCAGATCATTGCGCAATTTGGGGTGTCCTGCCAGCACGATCGACAGCCGGCCATCGCCATCCTCGACCAATTCCATCAGACGCTTCAAGCCGGTCAGGGTATGGCCATTGAGATCATGGGCTTCGTCCACGAACAGCGCCACCGGCCGTTTGTTCTTGCGCACCAGCTCTCGCAGGTCACGCTCGCGTTTTTCGCCCTGGCTGGGGATGCGCACGTTTTTTTCGGTAGACAGGTCGTAAAACAGGGCCGCAATGAAAGTGGCCAACTTGATGCGGTGTTTGTCGACGGCCAATGACCTGGAAACGGTTATTTTCTTCTCCTCTTCCAGTAGCCGCTGAAGGCGGCGCAGCATCACCGTTTTGCCGCTGCCGACCACACCGCAGAGCGCAATGAGCCGCCCTTCATGGATCGCCCCGCGGATGTCCTTCATCAGCGCCTGGTGGTGGGCGGTTTCATAATAGCCCGCCTGGTTAAATGGCATCGTCAGCCCGTAATACTGCATCACTTCAACCCGCATGCTGTGCTCCTGTTTTATCTCGGAAATAGTCCCTGACTTTCGCCAGCACGATCCGGCGTGTCAGCGTTTCGGCCAGAACCTGGTCGATGAAGGCTTTATCCTCGGGCGGCAGTTTGGCCAGCGGTGTCGCCAGCTCGTCGGCGATGGCCAGCTTGGCGGCAACAACCGTTGGATAGTGGTACTCGTGCGCTTCGGCATCGAACGGTTGCCGGGGCATAGTTGCCGGGAGCTCTGGCTCCGCCAGGCGTACATCGTTGCCGGACAGCGCCGCAATCGGCAAGCCGAGCTGAGCCGCCAATGAGCGGATGCGGGCAGCACGCTGATCGGCCTGACTGCGTTTGAAGGCCCGGTAGCGATGCAGCGGAATCGGTCCTGAGACCGGTCGGTACGGTCCGAAGCGTTCGCCGTCAAATTCGACAAACAGCTCGTCGTCGAACAGGCCCCAGAGCAAGATGACCGATTCGCCGGCCATGGCGGATTCTACCTCATACTGGGTGCCATCAATACTGAGACGGGCATCGATGCCGACCTTACGCCGTTCCGGTTCGCGGGCGAAGCGGCAGAACTGCTCCCAAGTGCACATTTCGCGCAGCCCTTCGGCGGGCAGATGGGTCAGCCAGTCATCAATCCGTGAGTGCGCTTCGGAACGATGCCGCTGGGCGTTGTAGTTCAGCAGGTAGCGCAGCAGCCATTCGTTGGCCTGTTGCTCGGTTTCCGGCTTATGAAAGTGATAGAGGGTTTCGTGGGCTTCCTTGACCGTCCGGAACGGACGCTCGACCTTGCCTTTGGAGCGGGCCGTGGTGCGTGTGCCGTCCTTGCCGGCCGGCAGGTGCGTCTGCCAGTCGATGCCAAGCGCCTGCATCACGTTCTGGAACACCCGGCTTTTCGCCACCGGCCCGTTATCCAGATAGAGCATTTGAGGTCGTCCCTGGAAGGGATAGGCGGCGTCGGCCTTGGGCGCCATGGCGTTGAACAGAAAGCGCAGCGCCGACTCCGCGTCTTCGCCGTAGATGCAGCGGTATTCCTGATAAGCGGCGCCGCTGCGGTCGTCGACCACGCTGAACAGCGCCAAGGTGGGCTGGCCTTTGGCCGGGTCGATCCAGTCGGGTTTGTCGATATGTTTGAGGTCCGACGGCGAAATGTCGAACTGCCAGCAGTCGTTGCTGTGTTCGGCCTGGAAGCGGACGGCCACCGGCTCGCGGGTCAGGCGAGGCTGATCAAGATGCCAGAGCGTCAGATAGCGGTTCACGGTGGGACGCGTCAGCAAGCCTTTCGGAACCTGCACCAGGCCTTCGGCCGTCTCCACGCCATAGTCCTCCAACAGCTCGATGGCCCGCCGGGTGGACAGGTGGCGCCCGTTCTTGTTGGTGGTCCTGAGTTTGAGGGCGGCAATCAGTTCGCAATAGCGTTCCAGCTCAAAGCGCGGTAGCTTGCGCGGTTTGCCGTAATCGGCCCGGTGCGCGGAGCGCGGTTTATTGATGTGGTTCAGCGCCCGGTAGACGGTGCTGGACGAGATACCGTAGAGGCTGGCGACCGCCGCCACCTGGGCGGCCCGCTCCGGACTTTTCGGCGGCAATTGGTCCAGCCGTTGCCGCAGCCGTAACAGCGAATCGGCCGGGATCAAGTCAGGTCTCGGCGTGAGGCTTGGCGAGTGCCCGGTAAACCGAGGCCCGACTGATGCCGAGCTGCCGGGCAATTTCGGTGGCTCCGAGCTGTTGTTGATCGCGTAGCGCCTTGATCATCTGGCCGTCAACGGAAGGCTTCCGGCCCTGGTAAACGCCCCGGGCTTTGGCCAATGCCGTTAAGTTAAGCTTCACCGGTACTGCCTTCTGGGCTTTGGAGTGATACGGTTTTTGGGTCTGGGCGCTTTCCGATCGGGACGTTTCCGCTCCAGTGTTCGGGCATAGAGGGCGATCAATTCTAGCACCTGATCGTGCGGCACGCGTTGTATCAGCCAAGCGAAGAGACGCGTTTTCAGGGACTGGAGGATATAGCTGACGTTGGGGAAATAGCGCGCGGCTTTATCTTCCGGCAAGGAGTCGTAAGCTTCCCGCGCCAGGGCTTCGGCCAGATTGACGGTGAAGATTTTGGCATGAATGTCCTGGCGTATGGATTCGGGCAATTCGCCGGTGAATTGTTCCAGGTAAAGCCGATGTTTGAGAACCTTGAAAGCTTCTTCGATATGCCAGCGGGCATGATACAGCTCGGCGAAGGCTTCAGCCGGATAGGCTTGGGCGTCGAGGAGCGAGGTGGCGAGGACTTCAATTTGACCGGTGGACAAGACCACTTTGATCAGCCGCAAGGAGACCGTGTTATCGACCAGCGTCATACCGACGGCTTGGGCTTGCCGGCGGGCATGAGCGGATACGGTTTGTTTGATCACCGTTTCGGCAAGATCGGAGCGCAGGAAGCGTTCAACGGCAGGCCATTGATTGCCGTCCATGCGGGCCAGAAAGGGCAAACCGCGTTGTTGCAACAAAGTGAACAGCCACACCGCCGGAAAGCCGCGGTCCATGATCAAAAGATCGTCGCGACCCAGGTGCGGCAGCAGGGAAACCAATAATGCCCGCTCGGCATCCTCGAAACGGCCAATCGCGGTTTTGAGCATGAGCTTTGAAGCGCAGGCGAACAGCCCCAAGGTGCGCGCCAAGACATAAGGTTGACCGGCGCTATCGGTCTGAACGCCGAATTCGGCCTGATTTTCCAGCCATGGCGGCAGGCGTAAGGTGGTCGAATCGGTGGCGATCAAACGCAAGCCACGCCAACGCGGTTCGGGCAGAAGCTCATTGAGCAAGCCGACCAGGCTATCGTTGAGCGCTTCGAAGGCCGTGGCTTTGAGTTTTTGCCGGGCTTGGGAAACGGCGCTTTTGCTCACGGCGCGTAGCGAGCCTCTGTCCAGGGTGGCGAATAGGTCGTCCAGCAAGCTTTGCAAGCTGCCCTTGAAGGCGCACAATAAAAAAGAAACGAGAACCGGAAAAGTAAGAACGCGTTGCCGGATGAAAGCTTTATCGTGTGTACGATGGGCAGCGATAAAATCGGGCGAATGCAGAAGTTTTGAAAGATGGGCGAGAATGCTGGCATGGATACTGCTAAGTCGGCTTCATTATTTGTCCTGTAATTTCAGTAAGTTAATAGAAACATTATACCACAAGTTGCTTAACTTAACGGCATTGGGGCTTTGGCCGCCGCAATCCCTTCCAGCTGCCGTTCGCGGCGCAGATTCGTTTCGAACTCGGCGAATACCCCCAGCATATCCAGGAAGGCCTTACCTGCCGCGCTCTGCGTATCGATCGGCTGTTCCGTGGCCCGTAACGTGACGCCGCGCTCCTTGAGCGCGTACACGATGTCCTGCAGGTCCTTGATGCTGCGGGCCAGTCGATCCACGCGGGTAACGACCAACGTGTCGCCCTTGCGCAGAAATTCCAGCAGCAATTCCAGCTCGGTGCGGCCGGTGCGGGCAGTACCCGACGCTTTCTCGGCCCGAATCACTTCGCAGCCCGCCGTGCGCAGCGCCTGTTCTTGAAGAGAATAATCTTGATCCGCGCTGGAAACGCGGGCGTAACCGTAAATAGCCATGAGTCCTGATTTGTCTCGCTAGGGTTTAGACCCTGGCACAATAACAGCTAAAATGTGCCAAAACAACCCTAATGAGACACTTTTTGTGTTTCATGCCACTGTTCCGTTTGAGTATACCCATGTTACATTGGTAACTATCAGCTCATTGCTGCCGGCCATACCGTTTTGTCTCAGATCGGCGTTGATGGCCAATGGAACGGCAACGTCTTAGACTGATGTTTTCAACAAGCTCTGAATAAGCGGGCATGATACTGAATCGGTATTGCTAGCGCAGCTCTCGACCAAATTAGACAAAGCCGCTTCCATCGTGCGCAAACCTTCGATGCGTTCATGAATTAGAACAAGCTTTCTGAGCGCAATTTCTCTGGCTTCCTGGCAATGTCGCCCTTCCTCAAGACTCAATAATTCTGCAACCTCATCGAGCGAAAAGCCCAGCTTCTGACCTTCCTTAATAAACCGCACTCGCTGCACGTCTTGTTCAGCGTAATGCCGGATGCCCTTGAGTGGCTTGGCAGGCTCCACCAGCAGGCCGCGTCGTTGATAAAAACGGATCGTTTCGACATTGACTCCGGCTTGTTTCGCCAGAGCACCAATCGTAAAACTTTTTTGTATCATAAGCTTGACTCCGTACATAAGTACGGTGCCTATACTACAGGAATCGCTAGAAAAGAGGTATTCATCATGAACTCCAGACAAACCCTGATTGCGAGCGTTCTGGCCGGGATAGGCGCTAGCTTATGTTGTGTTGCTCCTTTGGTATTGCTGAGCCTTGGCATTGGCGGGGCTTGGGTAGCAACGCTGACGGCTTTCGAATCAGTGCGCCCGGTGTTCATGGGCTTGGCATTGCTTTTTATCGGCCTGACGTTTCGTAAGCTGTATTTGACGCCTCAAACCTGTGAATCCGGCAAGCCCTGCGCCGATGATGAAGTTATCCGCAAGCAACGCTTCATTTTTTGGGGCGTGACCCTTCCTTTATTGGGTTTGTTGGCATTTCCATGGTTTGCTCCACTGTTCTATTGAGGAAAAATCGATGACAACTAGAACCTTTATGTCTACTTTGGCGTTTGCCGTTACCTGCGGATCGGCACTGGCTGCCTCTCGTGCGGTCACGCTCGATGTACAAAACATGACCTGCGCCGTCTGCCCGATTACGGTCAAGAAAGCGCTTGAACATGTTTCCGGTGTGCAACAGGTTTCGATCGATTACGCCAGTAAAACTGCGACGGTACAATTCGACGATACGCTGACCACAGCGGACAAACTGACGGAAGCAACCAAGGCCGCCGGTTATCCATCCTCTATCAAGAAGGAAAATAAATGAACACCCTCATTCTCGAATCGACGATCACCTGCCCACACTGCGGACACGCCGAAACGGAAACCATGCCGACTGATGCCTGCCAGTTTTTCTATGAATGCAAGTCCTGCGGTACACTGCTAAAGCCAAAGCCGGGGGATTGCTGCGTGTTTTGCTCTTACGGTTCGGTTAAATGTCCGCCCATCCAGCAACATAACTCTTGTTGCGCCGGATAGGATAGAAACCTCAGGCTAAACGGGACAGGCTGTTTAATGGTTTGATCGCCTGTCAGTTTACCGCTTCGCATCAATGATGGATTGATCTGAAGCCTGAATTTCATTTGCAATTAGAATGAGCCTGCGAAAATGGAATGCAAGCCCGTGCGGATAAATGCAAGCTCAGTGGCATTTATTCTGAGCCGAGTCGGATTTTCAGTCGCAGCTAATTCGAGCCGAAAAACGGGATAATTGCGAGCCCGTCTATTTTCAAACGCGAGCTACTACAGCTACCGGCTCAATCGAGCGGTCTATCACCAGAATATCGTTCGGGTAAATCCCGGCGGCGATCATGGAAACACCTTGAGCGAGGGCAAAAAACGTGGCGGCCGGATGTTGAATCAACAACTCGTTCAAATCCAAGCTTCGCTCGATATAATCGTCGGCCGGCGACGGAAAACCCGCCGCGACCTTGCTGGTGAATAACGGCAGCAGCCGCCGTTTTAAGCGGACGGCCCGCTGAGGATCGGTTAAGACGGTATGGTGGGGCGAAGAAGGTATCATCAGCAGAAATCCTGTTCTCTATTTGTTCTCTTTGTAGTCATTGTAATCGGCCTTGCTCAAACTGCCAAAAATAATTCACGAGAATGAGAATGACTTTCACGCTGCCCTCGCCTTTTCTGCTTCCTTCTTCCTTTAACTTTCTAAATTATTTGGCGTAGATTTTTTGGCATTATTTGGCGTCTCAGGATTCGACTTTCTTGATTTTGGTGCAGTCATAGAAGGTTGTTCGAGTCATGCTAATCCGGCCCCCTTCCCCGCCATTAACTCTTGATAATGGATTTTATCAAGAGTAAGATAGCCCGATGAACGACACTGAAAAGACCCTCCCAACCGTCTCTCAAAATCGACTGCTAACAGCTGTCGATTTTTTGCGGCTATCCGAGGTGCCGCCCGAAGTCGAATGGTTCGCGAACCTGACCAATCGTTGCACCCGCCGTGCCTACGAAAACGCGATCCGGGATTTTATGGCCTTTACCGGGATCCAGAAACCGGACGAATTCCGGACGGTGACCCGGGCGCATGTGATCGCCTGGCGGGATGATTTGACCCAAAGAGGTCTTAACGGCACCACAACACGGCACCGGCTCTCCGCGTTGTCGTCGCTGTTCGATTATCTGTGCGAGAAAAACGCGGTGATCCATAACCCGGTCAAGGGCGTCAAGCGGCCGAAGCACGACAGTCTGGAAGGCCGGACCCCGGCCTTGGGCGATCATCAAGCCCGGAAATTGCTCGAGGCGCCGGACGGCGATTCACTCCGGACGCTCCGGGACAAGGCGATCCTGGCCACCCTGCTCTATCATGCGCTGCGGCGCGAGGAGCTCTGTAAACTGAAAGTGAAGGATTTCAAACACGAACGGCGCGGCGTACCACATTTGAAAATCGCCGGCAAAGGCGGCAAGACCCGCTATGTGCCGCTGCATCCGGCCGCCGGCGGCTTGATTCATGACTATCTGGAACGGGCCGGCCACTGCAGTGACGACACCGGGGCGCTGTTCCGGCCGGTCAGTCATAACACGAAAAGCAACGGCGGCAAAGGCATCACGCCCGATGGCGTCTATAAGCTCGTGCGAGCGTATTCCGGCAAGCTCGGATTCGAAATCGGGGCACATTCGCTACGGGCCACCGCCGCGACCAATGCGCTGGATCACCAGGCCGACATCGCCAAGGTGCAGGAATGGCTCGGGCATGCGAACATCGCGACCACCCGAATTTACGATCACCGGAAGACCCGACCGGAGGACAGCCCAACATTCAAAGTGAGCTATTAGGCCAACCGTAAGTATTCCTTCGTAAATGAGTAAAATGGCCAGTATCACTGGCTTGAAAATACAAACCGTCGTTTGTTTAAACGTAACCTTAATTGACAAATTCGGTGGTAGGAAGACAAATGAATTTTGCTTCGGATTTTAGCCATTCTCTTAAAATTATCGCAACCGAGTCAATTTGTTCATTATTTCCTTTAAGAGCGCATTCCCAAACGATGGCAATACGCCAACCTTGATTGGCAAGTTCTTCAATGTGTCGTTTATCCCTGGTAACATTGTCATTGAATTTTTTCAGCCAAAATTCCTTGCTTGATTTCGGCGTAGTCGTCGCTTTACAGCCATGTCTGTGCCAAAAGCAACCATGAACAAACAAGACCGCTTTGAAGCGTGGGAAAACCATATCGGGTGATCCAGGTAACTTCTTTACGTGGAGTCTGTATCTTAAACCAAGGCGATGTAACGATTGCCGAAGTTTCATTTCCGGCTTAGTGTTTTTCTGGCTGACTTTGGACATGATTTTTGATCGTGTCGCTTTGTCAACGTTATCCATTATCGTTATATTTTTCTATGATTTTGGTTGAAATCAGTAATTCTAAATGCCGGTGAAGTTCGAAAGGTAAATTCCCTTTTCTGACAAGAACGCCGAGCTCCATGTTGCGTTCCATCGCGGCGGAGGTTAGATTCGCACTGGTGATGAAAGCCAGTTCGCCGTCGGCGACGGCACATTTGGCATGAACGGCTCCCGACAACTGTACGGGCAGCGACTTCCTGTCCGATGGCCAGACATAAACGTCGATCGAGGGGAGAATGCCTTTCATGGCCTTGACGGAATCGTATGTCACCCGCCCGCCATGCTTGTCGGACGACTCCAGCAATACGTCTATCTGAACCTGGCGTCCTATCGCTCCACGGAGTGCCCGGATGATCGAATCGACTTCGTAGGCGACGAAGCTAACGATAAACAGCCGTCTCTTCGCGGCTTCGATGACTTCACAGAGCACCTGCTCGGTGTGCCTGACCGGAACCTGACCCGTCAAGGGGCCTGTCCATACCAATTCCACGGCCCCACGGTTCTCTCTCAGAACTGCCGCTGCAGAAGCTCCTCGGAGAGCGGATGCCACGTCACGTGGAGAGGTATCCTTGCTATTACGCCACGCCCGATCCAGACGTCCAACCAATTCCTTGTCAGCGTTGGGGCCGAAGCTCGAACGGGTCAAAGCGAACTGCTCGACGGAGCCCAGCGTCTCGATCTTCGACGCGACGGTGGAGATACGATCCGGATGCAGCTCAAGGCCGAGTTCGGCGATCACTGCCAGAAGATCATCCATTCAAATCTCCGTTTCCGGCGAAGAAAGCGGTGTCGGAGGCTTCGAAGGTTTTGACGAGCAGTGCTCTGTCGAGATAACGGTTCCCACGTTCACAGGACGTTTCGGCGACGAAGGTACAGGCATGACAAGCGGCGGAATGCAAGGAACGATCGACACTAGGATTGTGTTCCGAGCAGAGAGGGTCGGAAGAGCAGACGGTGGAGCGATCCAGAGCCTGCTCGATCAAACGCCCAAGATTCTCGGGTTTTCCGAGCTCCACGAGACCACCGAGAGTCCCGTCGGAATCGGCCGCCGCCGTGTAGAGCAACACACCCGCCATGGGTGATTCGTTGTCATTCTTCGCGTAAATACGTTCCCGGATGCTCGCCGCGTTGTAGCCACATTCGAGAGCCAGCTCCCGAATGAGAAGATGGGCGAACGTATGCAGCATGGCGTATCTAATGCCTGGATATCCCTCGTCGGGAGCCAGCCCACGCGCATTCCGCCAGCCCCGATGACCTGCTTCCAGTTTTTGGCTTCTGGCTTGAACGGCTGACCGCTTTTCCCACTCTGCCACGGCATTCTCGTCGAATCGGATGAATATCCCTTCGCCATGAACCTCACTGGCGGGGATCCAATCGGGTTTGTTCCGACTGAGATCCGCCATCGGCGGTCGCTCGTCCGTATCGGTCGATTCTTCGGGAGCCTCTACCCGGGTATAGCCGATCAGGGCGTTCACCTCGCGGAGCCGTTCCAGGAGCAGCACACTGGCCAGACGGTCTCGATAACCTTCCGGTGTTTCGGTCTTGCTGCTCAGAAAATGTGGCCAGTCTGTCGGAGGATTGTCTGCGGTCAGGACGTCCCACTCGGGATCCTTGATGTCACCTTCGGATATGACCGTCGTGCTCGACCGGCCTTCCTTTCGGTCTTCGACGGCCTTCCAAATATCCCTATGATCCCATTTGTCTATTCCCGGGAGGCTGCCGCTCTTGACCAGAGTTTTCACGATCACCTTGATTTCGTCAGCCGATTCCGCGTCGGAGAAATATTCCCACCCATCGAGTATCAACTGTCCGAGTTGATCCTTTTCCATTGGAATCGCCAAAACGGACAGGGTGATCGGAAACCATCCGTTGGTTGCACCCAGGAGGATGGTTCTAGGGTCTTCGGCGCATTCCTCGTAATGGCTGAGGTGGGGATGCCGCCCTCGGCAGGCGGGAAGATTATCCTGCGCCTCCCGCCCGAAGGCATGAACAAGAGAGCGTGCCGCGTCGCAGGTGTCGCATTTGACCCAAAGGTTTTCGGTCTGCAGGGAAGCGCCTCGCTCGAAGAAGCGCAGCGTCCCTTTGCACTCGGACGGACCGCCATGCACGAACCAATGCCACGGAAAATCGTCAAGGTGGCCGTTTCTACACGCGAGCAGAAAGCGAGCGGGCACAGCATCGGCGTTCTTGCCTTTCTCGCAGTTGGAATGCACGAAATGGGTCTGCTCCGGGCGGTAAGGATTGGCCTTGATGTCGAACAGGCCCGTATCGTATTCAGCCAGCAAACCGCATTTCACACATCTCAACCAACGTGGGAAGGGGCGAACCGGCACGCCAATCTTGCCTTCCGCAGACATGGGATCGACACCTTCTTCCTTCAGAAAGGGAGGCATCCGTAACCGTTCCACTTGTGGGCCTAGTACCCGGCGAACGGCGGCGAGAAGTCGCGCCTCATCTATCGGTGGGCATCTGTCCGGATTCCATCGATCCAGCCCCATGGTCAATACCGAAAGATTCGGCAGGTCGATCAGGGCGCCTGGACCGTATGTCCAGAGCAATTGACTGGGACGAACTTGCCCGACGAGATAAAAACTCATGCCTCACCTCCGTCCACATTCCTGATTTTCGGTTTCCAGGATGGAGGTTCGGTAGAGTGCTTCGAAGCATCCATGATCAATTGAACGCCAGGTTCCACTTCACGCATCGACATGGGAACCGTGAATTCGTCCCACGCCGAAGCTCCGGGCTTTTTCAGAAGGGCGACGAGATCTCCCTGCCCACGCTCCGTTTCGTAACCCAATCTGCGCCCAGCCTTCACGGATTCCTTTACCCACCTGTCGATCCGATCGGCGGTCATATTGTCGGCGGTGGTTCTGGCCGCCTTGTCTTTCACCTTCCAGGCTCGTTCTGATAGCACATTCCGAGCTCTCAGAGCTTCCGCTTTGCCGGAACTGTCAAGGGATTGCGCTCCAGGATTCGGGTTCATGGAAGTGTTTTCGAGCCGGAGTAAGCTCACCATCGCACCGGTCAGACCACGATCCAGCGCTCTCGCCGCAAACGGCGTGACGGATTGGGCCTCGACATGTTTGTAAAACGTCGCGTGATAGTGCTCGAATGTTTCGTAATGGGACAGATCGCGAGGCCGCGACCAGGTGAGCACGGTGCAGACGAGCCCCGGGAAGGATCGGCCGACGCGGCTCGTGGCCTGAATGTATTCCGCCGTGTTCTTCGGTTGGCCGTTGACGACCATCAGTCCGATACGATTGACGTCGACGCCCACCGACAGCATGTTGGTGGCCAGGACGATGTCGATAGCCCGCGTCTCGCCTTTTTCCCAGGTGGGCTTGAACTTGACCTCCAGTTGGTCGAGCTTCTTGGGAATCTCCTTGTTCGAAACCCGCGAGGTTAGTTCGTCCACGATGCGTACCGAGCGCTGACTCAGCCCCGGTCGCATCACGTCGCTCATCTGGACGCGATAGGCACGGGTCTGCACGTCGTCCTCGGCCAGCCGCCGCATGCCCCCCAACTCGCGCAGGGAGTTGAAATATCCGACCACGGTCATGTACGGGTCGGCCGCCGCGCCGAAGCGCTGGAACAGCGACTGGGCGGCGGTCAGCAGGGCGACGTAGACACGGATCAGAACGGCGGGACGGGAGCTGCCCGGCGAACAGATCCCCATGTAGAGACGCCCGGGCTTGTCCTCCACCGAACGCTGCACCGCGAAGAAGTTGTCCTCGACATCGAGGCCATGGGGCGGGAATACCGAAACCCTGCGGAGGAAGACGTTGTTTACCTGCTCTTCGGCCTTGCGTACCGTCGCCGTGGAGGCGACGATCTTGGGCCGGATCGCCTTGCCGTCGACCATCCAGGTCGAAAGTTCGTCCACGGCGGTTTCGTACAGGCCGACCATGGTTCCCAGCGGTCCGCTGATCAGATGGAATTCGTCCTGGATGATCAGATCCGGGGGACGGATGGGCATGATCTCTTTGACCTTGACCGCTTCCAGTGACCCTTTCTTGGTGTGATTGCCGTTGCAGTCGGCCTCGGGCCAGAGCAGCCCGTGGCGCGGACATTCGCGGTTCGCCTTGCCAAAGAGCGTGCGGACCTGCCCGCGCCAGGCCATCATGGCAAACTTGTCCACGGTGGCGATCAACATCGAGGGCGGGTGTCGGTAGATTTCGTCGTCCACCACCAAGACCGGTAGCCCCAGATTCTTCGACTTCGTCCGTCCGAAATCGCAGCGTCCGTATTTGTCACCGCAGTAGATAAAGGTGCGGCCGATTTCCCGATCGACGTGGATATCCCGACCAGGTGCTATCTCGGAACCACACCACGGACAACTGGTCAACTGAGCTGGAGTCGACCCCGTACCGTACTTGCCATCCCGTTCCTTTTCGATCGCCGCGTGGCTCTCGTCGGTGGTGTTCGGCGTGACCCGCTGGCCGACCCAGAGGCCGATGGTGAACGGCGCATCGCCCCAGACCACCGGTTCGGCCCGGCGCAGTACCTCCATGGCGCAGATCAGGGCCGTTGCCCGTTGAAACTGTTGCAGGGTCAGCAACCGCAAGGTGTAGCGCATGATCACGGCCAGGCCGCGCCCGCCGTCGAGGCCGCCCATGTTGCCCTGGAGGCGACGGATGCCCATGGTGAAAGCCGCGACACCGAGATAGGCCTCGGTTTTGCCGCCGCCGGTTGGGAACCAGAGCAAGTCGGCGAAAGCCTCCAAGGGTTCGGTGCGGTCCCGGTGAGTCGGGTCGGCGAGCGCCGGAATGGAAAGCAGCATGAACGCCAACTGGAAAGCGCGCCAAGAACGATTTTTTCTGACGTTCAATCCTTCAAGTGTCACCTCTTTCCCTTGGCGTTTTTTACGGGCATATTCACTATGAATGCGCTGCGAGGCCATGGCCCGGTTGGCGAACCGGAAAGCGGCCAGCGCCCGGTCGTTCGCCGCCAGGACGTCGATGCCTTCCCTGAGCCTTTCCAGTATCAGATTGCAACGATCTATCGCCTCGGTAGCCGGGATGTCGTATCCCACGACCTCGCTGCCGATGGCATTCCGGTTTTCGGCGATCCACTCAGCGTAGTCGTCCGTCAACACTTTCAGCCCGGCGACCAATTCGTCGCGCATTTCTGGTGTGGCGAGCTCGGCGAGCCGCTCCATGTCGAGCAGGCCGTCCTCGATCATTCGGCGCATGGCCGGGCGGTCTTCCGGTTCGAGACCGGGTGTTTCGGTCATCTGGATCTCGTACTCGGGAAGCACGGCGGTCCTGACCTCCGTGGCACGCTCGCGATCCTCTTCCGAGACAGTCGCGTTGACCGAGACGCCATGTCCGACGGCGAACTCGACCCGGTCCCGATAGATCATTTCGAGGGCTTCACGCTCCTCGTCGAATTCGTCGGCCCGCAGGATCGGGCGACGCCGGAAAACCGCGCGCCCCTCCGTGTCCCGCACGATCAGTTCGGGCTGGAAGATCCAGGACTGATCCTGGTTCTGTTCGGGCATGGTCTGAGTGTTGACTAGAAAGAGCGTCACCAGCCTGTCGCCGTTTTCCAGAGGGGCGCTGACCGAACCCTGCACCACGACCGAAGGGCAGTCGGCGTCGATCTGGATCGGTTCGATGGTCCGCTTCTTCAGGGAGACCACGGCGGAACCGCCCGAAGGTATGCGCTTCCAGCAACGCCGAGGATTGCCCGTCTCTTCGTTTTCCCGTTCGCTCTGCGTCCTTTCGTAGCGCCCCCAGTTGGCGGACAGTTTGACGTTTTCCAGGTTTCCGTCGACGCAGAAGGTGAACCCCATGGACGAAGGGACCAGGGATTGATTTGTGGACGTATCGACTTCCTCGTCTCGTTCCTCGGCATCCGGGCGGCCCGATTCGCCGAAGGTGTCCGTCTCCGCCGCATCCGGTGCCGTATCCATCGGAGCCAGCTTGCCCACCAGGTAGCGATCGCGAACGCTCATGCCCACGATCTCCTCGACCGGCCCGTCCGCCGGACCGAGCAGGTCGTCTATGACGGCCAACTGGAGAAGTTCCCGCACGTAGTCCTGTTCCTCGGCGGAACCGCCTTCCAGTATGGGCAGGGCATCGAACGTGATACCACAGGCCGCTTTCAGCGCCGCCTCGAATACCGGCCACTCCAGTCGCACCATGGCCGCCTTTGATTCGGGTGCGGTCACCTCGAGGTCGGTCAAAGTCTTTCCGCCATTTACGGAAAGGACGCCATCGAAGAAGAATGTCGTTTCGTCGAGCTTGGCGCGGATGCGGTAGATACGGGCGAACGAAACGGCAGCCAGCGGATCGCCCCCGGTGATCAGCACGCCGTCACCTTCCTCGACACCCCGGAAGAGCGAAGAGCCGTGATCGACGGTCACCGAGAAGCGCCTGCAGCGGGCCTCGGCTCCAATGCGCATGAGCCAGGAGTTATTATGAAAGTTGTCTGCGCTCATATCTGCCCCTTGCTAATTCAAACAGTGCAACGACGAGGTTGTCCAAATGATTTAATGCTGCCGCTCTTGAATCGTCATTTGAGTGAGACGCGTGAAGTCTCTTCGACGTTTTCGATATTTCTGACACCATATCTATCAGATCTTTTTCTTGTTGATTTGGATCAACGATGGGAAGTTGGGCGATTATCGTCGGCTTAACTTGAGCCATAACCCGGCCTTCTTCCTGAGAGAAAACCCGATAAATCTTCGCCATTAAGCTTGAATTAAGCACTCCCGCAAGAAAATACGGGTCAATGTTGTTTCGGAGGGCAAAGACGTAAATTCCATCCATTGCGTATAGACTATTTTCATCAACCGCGACTTTTGGTCGGTCCGAGGTAATTACACCGAGGATTTTGGCTTTCTTCTCAAAAATTCTAAAATCACGCGGTCTGTGAAGCGCATAGATTGGATGCTTGCCTTGCTTTACTTCTTTGCATGTAATTTTCTCTGAATTGCTCTCTACCCATTTCAAAATATTTGGGATTTCTTCAGCAGTAACGTCTTTGGTCGTATATATTACTAGCGGCAACTCTGTTTCAATGTTAAATGGTTTTATGTGAATGCCACCAGTGACAACTGGCTTCAAAAACTCTTGCTCAATTTTTTCGGTTTCACTTTTTTCTTTTGTCACCACGAATACATCTTTGTTGTCTGCACTTACGCCTCTTTGAATCCCATGTTCATCAACAAGGTCTGAAATTTTGCACGGCAGAGCCGCCACATATTCTGCGGCCATAATAAAATCCTCCATATTTCCTGTTGGAATTACACACCCAGGAAAAGAGAGGAGTGATGTTTGCTTAATAAAAAAGTCAGAATCGCCATTTTTTTCTTCTGGCGAATGGGAGACTCGCCATTTAACTATAGAAATCTGCGAGTCTCCTTGAAAGTTCTTGGAAAAGACTATGTAACAACACGGTCGTGTCACTCTGACAAACACACCGCCGCCAACGTTGCAGACCTTGACGATTTTTGCTTTCGAAAGAATTAAGGTGCGAAGATGTTGAGAGTAGCCTTGGTAGAGTAGAACATCTGGGACAAGGTAGCCAACAACCCCTTGGCTGTCATTTCGTGAGATTTCATAAGCTCGCAAGATGAATAGATGAAAAGAATCAACTAGTCGGTCCAAACTGCCTGCATGTTGCTCTTTCCAAATTCGCTGAGTATTTGCTGAAACCGCTGCGCCCCATGGCGGATTTGCAACCACCCCATCAAAGCCAGGTTCATCTCGAAGGAAAACTTCAGGAAACTCAATAATCCAGTGAAATGGTCTTCTTTGAAGTGTTTCATCTAATAGCTCGGCTCCAATAATTGCTCGAGCATGCTGGGCAATCTGCTCCCCCATTTTCTCGATGCCGCTCAGGAAATCTCCCGCCATGGTCGCAAGCGTGTCCAGCGCGGCATCGAGAGCCCGGGAATTGCCTCCACATCGGAGCGCCTCGCCTATCATGGCGTCGGCGATCAGTTCGACGGATTCGAGTTTCCGCCGCGCCTCGCGATCCAGCCGGGCCATCGCCTCGACATCCTTTATGTCCCGGATGGTCGTGGCGCGGAGTCGTTTGCGCAGTTCGATGGCCTCGTTGACCGCCGCCTCGATGTTCTGCCCGAAGATTCGAAGCTGGTACGGCCGCCCAGAACTCATATCCATCCGCAACTGCGTGAGCTGTTCCAGCCGGTGGATGCCCAGCAGACTGTCGCCAGAGCGGAGGTTGTGATCGAGAAAGCCGAACGGCCTGCCCTTGGCGAGGGTCACCAACCAGATGGAGAGCTTGGCCAGCTCCACGGCCAGCGGATTGACGTCCACCCCGTACAGGCAGCGCTCGGCCACCAGGCGGCGGGCGATGGTCAGTCGTTCGTCGAGATGGGACGGCAGAGGTTCCTCCGCGCCGAGCTGGACGAGCGCCTCGCCGTCGACGGTGATGGCCTTTCCGGCTGACTCTTCGTGCAACCAAGCCTCCACCAGCTTCTCGCCGAGATAGCGGCAGGCCTGAACGAGGAAAGCCCCCGAACCCATGGCGGGGTCGCAGACTTTGAGGTCTAGAATCTCCCGAGACGACTTGAGCGTCCATTCCTCGCGGGGCTTGCCCTCGGCCGGGCCGACGTACACCACCGGTTCGAGCGTGGTGGTGACGATACTCTCGGTGAGGGATTTCGGGGTGTAGTGGGTGCCGGTCTCACGCCTGTTGGCCCCGAGAGTGACCATGAACGAATTGTCGCGATAGACGATCGGATCGTCCCAGGCGTTGGTGCGGAGCAGGTTCGTGAAGGGGCGGATACGTTCGGCCAATTCGGTGTCTCCACCGCAGACACCCAACACCCGGCCGAAGACCGTATCGTCGGAGGGTTTCGAAAGGCCGTTCCTGATGGCCGATTCGCTCCGCCCGGTTACGTCCAGAACCAATTTGACGAGCGCCGCCTCGCCGTCCAGCCGCGCCGATTCCAGTTCCGCGAGCGCCATGTTAGGATTCTTCGCCTTCTGTGACCCTTGTAGACCTAGGGTTACGCGGGGAACGCGAGCCACGGTGTGTTCGAGCAGGCCTTCGTAAACATGTCCGATCTGCTCGACATCGAGCGCACGATAGGACAGCAGCAGCGCTCCGCCCGACTGTTCCAAAATCTGCAACGAATTCAAGAGCAGCAGCACGGTGCGGTTGTCGATGGGCAGCGGAGCGGCCGAGGTGTCCCGCCAATGGGTGCCCTTGGCCCGTCCCTCCAGGAACGGAAAACGGTCGGGATCGAACAGCGAGCCGCCCAAGGCGGACATCCGCAGGCTTTCATGCTCGATGCCGCCATAGACGGCCCGGAACACGGCGAGCAATCTAGCCCAGGCATCGTGACGGCTGTCGAGCACTTCCGGCCCGTGACGATCGGCTTCTTCTGCCAGTTGTCCGCGCAGGGTGGAAACGGCGTAACACCGGTCGTATACCGAATCGCCGAGAAGGAGCAGCCCGCGCTCCTCGGCGCAGAGGACGAACACCAGCCGCATCATCACCGTCAGCCCGGCCTCGTAGAGCTCGGCGGGTTTCACGTCGCGGAGGAGTTCCCGATTGCGGTCCTCGTCGGCCTTGTCGAGGCACTGTACGAGCACCTCGACCGCACGACGGACCTGCTCGCCGAGGGTGTCCGTGACCTCCTCGTGATGCTTGAGGGATTCGTCCAGAAGCGATTCCAAGGTGTCTTCCGCCGGGCCAAAACAGCGCCGGACACCGAGCAAAGACTGGAAGGCCTTCAGCGTGATCGGCTCCTGGAACCAAAGGCGGGCGTACCACGACGCCTGGCTGGAGGTAGAGCCGACCGGCGCGTTGACCAGCATCCAACGTTCGCCATCGGTCAAAAGTCCCACGCGCACGCCATGGGCGCGGCAGAGCAGAGTCATGCGCTCCTGGAAAGAAACGGGCCAGCCGTCACCTCGCTGGACCGATTCGAGATCGGTGTCCGACGGCAGAACGGCGATGAACAGGCGCGGCTTTCCGTCTGCGGGAGAGCGGACGATCCAGTCGGGTTTGAACGTTCCGGCATGTTCCTGCGATGAAACGCTCGGGAGTTCGTCCGGCCAGTCGCCAGCGCAGACGAGGGATTCTTGGTCGTATTCGAGCATTTCCGTCAGTACCAGACGGACCCATTCCCGGTGCAATTCCGGTAGCAATTTGTCTTCCTGGTCCACCGCCTCGCGCCATTCCTCGTAGGCAGCCCTGAGTTTCTGGCGTCGCGGAGTTTCCACCGCTTCCAGCCCTTGCGGGAACGCTTTGTCCAGCATGGATACGGTCAGGAAAGGGCCGGATATCTCGATCAGGGAGAGCCATTCGGCGTGTTTAGATAGATTCTTCACCATTGGGGCTCTTCCTTGAAGAGTTCGATGCCAACTCCTTCATCGGTGCAATGCCACTCATGACCACAACCACACACCAGGGATTTGCCGATTTCTATGTACATTTTTTGTCCGCAATCTTGGCAATTAACCCGAGCACACTTGCATCCACGACACTGCCCGGCTAACCACCAGAAAATCAAGCCATTATCGAACTGCGTCATACCGTCTTGGTCGAGGACAATGCAGTCGGTGTTGCAAACCGGGCACATTTTCCATTTGTCAGGGACGATGAGATCCAGAGCCTCTTCTATGGACAGAGTCATCAAATCGCACTGAATGAACCGAGCTTTGGCTTCGGCTGGAGAAGTGAAGCCGTTCGCCGCTACGATAATTGTTTTATGCGCTCCGACAGCCTGTGAAAGTGCCGCGACTTCTTCGATATCCTTAACGTCGAGAGGTGTTGAATGGAATTTGGCGTCGATAAGCATGCGCAGCGAGTGTCCTCGCTCGGTCATCTCGATCATTACGTCGACTTGCCTGCGTTGTCCCGTCACAAGATCCGGCAAGTAGACGTTGCGATGGATCGTCCCGAATCCGTCCAACTGCTCGTAAAGTACGGCGGCAGCTTCTTGGTACTCCTGCCATTTCATTGCTTTATCCTTGATTGAGAAGCCGGTACCAAGAACACGACAGCGACGGGGAAGGTGCGATCCACGGGGTTGGCATAGTGTTTCTCGATGGCGGCCTTTTCCTCTTCACGTTCTTCCGGAATACGCGCCAAACGAGATCCGAGCGCTTGCGTGTCTTTCTTTATTTGTCCCAATTCTTCGTCACTGAAGATATCGAGCTGAATGGCTTTGCCATCTTCTTTCAGTTCCTTTCGTATACTCGCTTCGAGTTCGTCCAAAACGGTTCGAACGTCGGCGATTTCGCTTTTCATACGCCTGTCGAGCGTGTTCTCGAGATATTTCAAGCGGTCTCTGGACCTTGCTTCGATGGCGGCCATGAGAGTGTCTTCGTGGCGCTCGAACCTGTCTTTCAGCACGTCGAACAGCGCCCTATCGGGTTCGGTTGGAGAGCCTTTGGTTATTAGGGCTTCCAGTTTGCCGACTTGGGTAATACGAGCGAACCGTTTGTGTTCTAATTCGCCACCGGCGAGGGTCAGCTCTTCGTGAAGACGGTGGTGGTCTCCACCGGTGATTACCAAACGCGACCAGACGGCCACTGCCGGGACACTCAACTCGCTGTCGGGCACGGTGCGGACCACCACGCGGTGAAGTCGCTTGACGTCGTCGAGCTTCCATATCTGCTCGCGAAGCAAGCGCAGACACATCTGCACCAGCCTGTGATTGAGATGGGCCAGGACGACATCGTCCCTTCCTTTGGCGACTTCGTGATCGAAGGTAATCGGTCGACGAACGCCGGTATGCGGATGATCCAGTCCAACGGTGGCTCTGCCCCAGGAGCCGGGCAGGACGGGCACTTCGAAAATGCTTCCGTTTTCGCCATCATTGGCCGCGATGGGCTTAAGCGGTGGCTTTTCGGCTAGATCCAACGCGACCTCGACGGCACGCGAAATGTGTTCTGGAGACAGATGGAAATCGTTCTTAGCTTCCATGAGCCTCTCGTGCAGGCGGGCGATGCGTTCCTGAAGACGTTTTTCCGCCGCTACGAACTTCCTCGCCTTGGCGGCTTTAGCCTCTGCCGATACGGTATCTAAGTCGCTGCGCCTGCCGAGCATGGCCTCCTCGATCTGCCTGGCGATGACCGGCCCGACGCTGCCGAGGTCTTCACGAATCGTGTCGATCTTGAGGGCGGCACGTATCAGATACTCGTGATCGCCCGCGACATCGCCAGTCTTGACGGATCTGTCGTAAGCGTCCATCCGAGCCACCTATAAAATAGTTTTCGTCTGCGGCATCCTGTGATTTTTTTGATCAGGAGTTTTAGCATGGCCATCACAGCGAAATGGCGTCAGCATATCGAAGCGTGGCAACGCAGTGGTTTGTCGCAAGCCGCGTATTGCGCAGCACAGCAACTCAATGTCCGTACGTTCACAGCACGGCTGAGCGATTATCGCAAATTACCCAAGCAGGATTCGACGGCCTTGATACCGGTGCAGATTCAACCGGCTGTCACTGAGGTCATTGTCTTTACCCATGCTCAGGGCCATCGCCTGGAACTGCCGGCTTCGATGCCGGCGAGTTGGCTCGCGGAGCTGTTGCGATGCCTGGCCTGATCGCGAGCCCGGCACAGATTTGGCTGGCGGTGGCGCCGGTCGACATGCGGCGCGGCCTGGATGGCTTAACCACGATCGTGCAGCAGAGCCTGGGTCATTCGCCGTGTGCTGGGTCGGCCTTCATCTTCCGCAACCGTGCCGGCAACCGCTTGCGCCTGTTGCTGTGGGACGGCAATGGCGTGTGGCTCTGTCAGCGGCGCTTGCATCGAGGCAGTTTTGTCTGGCCCCAGGCCTCTGATCCGGTGTTTGCGATCAGTCCGGCCCAGTGGCAGTGGTTGGCCGCCGGTGTCGATTGGCAACGGTTATCGGCTCAACCCTCGGCGGAATGGCGAGTCTGATGTTAACGATAAAATCCTCTTGAACATCAGTCATATCAAGGCTTTCAGGGGATGAGTGCGGTATAATATCCCCCATGAATTTGCTCGCTGAACTCGATCAACTCAACCTGGAACCGGCCGCTAAAGCCCAAGTCGCGGCAATGCTTCAGACGCTTGTCGAGCAAGCGGCGCAGGATGCTCAAACCATTGCGAATCAGCAGCAACTCCTGCAAACGAAGGACGCCAGCCTGCAAGCCAAAGAGGTCAAAATCGCCGCGCTGACGCACGAGTTGGCCTATTACAAGCGCATCCGTTTCAGTACCAAGAGCGAAGCCTTGGCTCCGCTGCAGCGGGATGTCTTCGAGGAAACCTGGAACACGGATATTTCGGCGATTGAAGCCGAAGTCGAGCAACTGCAGGATGACAGCCCTTGTGCAACGGTGGCTCGTCCGAAACGCCTGCGTGCCGGTCGTCAGCTGTTGCCCGCTCACTTGCCCCGCGTCGAGCACCGGCATGAACCCGAGTCCTGCACCTGCGGGCACTGCGGCCGGGACTTGGTCAAGATCGGCGAGGATGTGACCGAGCAACTGGACGTCGAGCCGGCCAAGTTCTTCGTGCATCGGCACATCCGCCCGCAATATGCCTGCCGGCGCTGTGAAACCGTGACCGCGGCGCCGATTCCGCCGGCGGTGATCGATGGCGGCATGGCGGCGGTCGGTTTGTTGAGTTGGGTGATGATCAGTAAATTTCTGGATCACCTGCCGCTGTACCGGTTGGAACAGATCGCTGCCCGCGACGGCGTAACCTTGTCCCGCTCCACCCTGGCCGACTGGGTCGGACGCCTCGGCGTCGCCTTAGAGCCTTTGGCAGACCGTCTGGCCTGGCACCTCTTGCAACGCGATTGCCTGCATGCGGATGAGACGCCGGTGCCGCAATTGGATCCCGGCAACGGCAAAACGAAAAAGGCCTATTTGTGGGCGTATCGCAGCAACGACTTGCAGCCGGGACCGAAGATCCTCGTCTTCGACTATCAAGCCGGCCGCAGCGGCCGGCATGCGCAGCAGTTTCTGCAAGACTGGCAAGGCCACCTCGTCGTCGACGACTATGCCGGCTACAAAGCCCTGTTTGCGGCCGCCCGCGCGCATCCCGAGGATCAACGCCTGCTTGAACCGTGCATCGAGCTCGCCTGTTGGGCGCATGCACGGCGGAAATTCTTCGACTTGTTCCAGGCCAGCCAGAGCCCGATCGCGCACGAAGCCTTGAACCGCATCGCGGTGCTGTATGCGATTGAAGCCGAAGGGAGTGACCTAACGCCCGATGGGCGCCAAGCCCTGCGTGTCGAAAAAACGCTGCCGACCTTGGCAGCCTTCCACGACTGGCTTCAGCAAACCCGTTTGCGCACCGCGCCCGGCAGTGCCACCGCCAAAGCGATCGACTACAGTTTGAAGCGATGGGCTGCGCTCACGCGCTACGCCGAGACTGGTGATCTGCCGATCGACAATAACCCGATCGAAAACAGCATTCGTCCGATTGCATTGGGCAAAAAAAACTGGTTGTTCGTAGGCTCCGAACGCGCCGGCCAGCGTGCCGCCATCATTCAAACCTTGCTCGGCACCGCCAAGCTCAACGGGTTCGATCCAGCGGTATGGCTAAAAGAAACCCTGGAAAAGCTCCCAACTTGGCCCAACAGTCGCATCGACGAGCTTCTGCCTCTTCGCTTCGCGGATTAAATCATAACGTTTTAGTCCTGGCTATGTGGTTCCGCTGGCCGCTTACGATCTGTCGACGGCTCTCGCGGAGAAGCCTTTCCCCACCGGATGCCAGATGAAAACCGCGTCTTGCTTCTGCCCGTGGCGGTCGATACGACCGTTGCGCTGTTCCATGACATTTGGATTCCACGGAATCTCGACGTGGATGAGGTAGTTGCAATGGTTCTGAAGGTCGATGCCTTCAGAGGCCGCGTCGGTAGCGAGCAGAATGCGGACCGGTGAAATGTCCGGATGCGCCTGGAACGCAGCTTTAACCGACTCGCGCTCCTCCGGCAGCATGCTTCCGTGCAGGTACATCAATCGATCGCCGCCGTAGCCGTTGGCTGTGAGAATCTGGTGGAGCCACGAATGGGTGGCCCGGTATTCGGTGAACAGAATCACGCGCTTTCCATTCCAGAATCCATCCGTCTTCAGATGGTTCTCGAGCCAGTCGAGAATGGCCTTGGCTTTCGAGTCGACACGGTTGCGTGCTTTCTCCGCCCATGCGGAGAGACGGTCGAGCATGTCTCTCTGCTCGCGTGACAACGGTGGCGCGAGTTCACCCACCACCTCGACCGCTTCGTGCTGGGCTTCTTCGACCAGCGAATCGTCCGAATACTCCTCTTCTGTTTTCAGGATCGCCTTGCGCAGAATGCGATCGTCCATGGCGTCGTGATCGCCTTTTGGCTTGCCGCGCTCGAGAGTTTCCCGATGTTTCGCCAGTGTAAGCGCGAAAGCCATCGGCGAGGAAAAGAGACGTTTCTTGAGAAGCATGTGAACGAAATCGGTTCCATATTCGAAGCGCGTGCCTTTTACGCTCTTCGAACGGTCGGCCGTGTATTCTCCGAGCAAGGTGTGAATCTGGCGCTCATCCTCGGAGTAGTCGATTTCGAGACCTTCGAGCTTACGCACCGGAAACACCGGTTTGCCGTTCGCGTCGACGATATCGCTCTTCAGACGACGAACCATGACTCGATGAAGTTGTTTTTCGTCTGGCATCACCGTCCTGGCGAACCGCTGATCGTCCAGCAACTCCAGCAACGAGGTGAACGATTCCTGATATCCGTTGTGGGGCGTGGCGCTCAGAAACAGCCGATGGGTAAAATGAGGGGCGAGCGATCGAATCAATCGCGTTCTTTGGCTTTCAAGCGCATACATGGACGCCGACGCCGGTGCTACGTTGTGTGCCTCGTCGACGACCAGGATGTCGAATTTGCGTGGGTAAGTTATGTGATGAGGGAGGACGTCCTTCAACAAGCGTAACCCCTCTCCGCTCTTCATCCAGTCCATCGAGGTGACGAGTCGTGGATAAGACGTCCAGGGATTTACGTGGATACCACGCTCACGACGGAGGCGCTTGACGTAGTCGGTGTCGACGATCCGAAACTCGAGGCCGAATTTTTCCTGCATCTCGGTCTGCCATTTGACCTGCAGGCTGGCGGGGCAAACGACGAACACGGTCCTGGCACGATGACGCACGAGTAGCTCTTGGATGACCAGTCCAGCCTCAATCGTCTTACCCAAACCGACGTCGTCCGCAATGAGGAGATTGACGCGGGCCATCTCGACCGCTCGAACCAACGGATCGAGCTGGTAGTCCTCGATGGTTATCCCGCTCCGGAAAGGGGATTGCAGAAAGGAGCGATCCGCGTTAGTTACGGCTCCCCAGCGAACGGCGTCGAGAAAGGCTTCCAGTCGATCGTTATTGTCCCAGCCTGTGATCGACGGCAAGCCCGCCTTTTCCAGAACATGGGCTCCGGCCTCCATCTGCCAGACGACCTGTATCTCTTCACCCATGGAATCTTCGTCCAGCGATGACAGACCAACGAGGTGTTGGTCGCCGTTACCCGATGGAGACAAGGCTCCGCTGGATACATCGGTCACCACCCATTGACGACGCCTGACTTCGACGAGTTGACCTGGCTCTGGAACGGCACCGAATCGAAGGGTACCGTCCGTCGAATATGCGTTGGTTGTTGTCATTGTGACCAACTCTTCAGTCTTGACCGATACGCTCTTTTGGTTACTGCGGAAACATGCGACAACAAGCTGGCTCCGATGACCTCTCCGAGCGTGACAGGAACGGCATTTCCGATCAATCTTCCTATGGATTTGTAACATACCTGTTCACCAGGTCGAACAAACTTGTAACTCTTTGGAAAACTTTGCAGGATCGCGCCTTCTCTAAGTGAAATCGCCCTGTTTTGCTCCGGGTGCCCAAAGCGGCCATTGCCGAACCCGAAGAACTGGGTCGTCATCGTGGGTGCGGGATCATTCCATGTCATACGACCATAAACGCTTGGGTATGTTTTCCCCGATATTTTCTTATGGCAGTCGGCCACTAAATCTTCTGGCCAATCTCTCCAAGTTCCCCCTGGCTTAGAAACTTTGATTCTGCGCATATTTATTTCCGAAAGAGTCGCACACTGATGTAAAGGATCTTTCGGATGACTCGTTCCTGCTTCTATAGGAGGTAGATTTCCAATTGCCTCTTTGACGGTTTTCGGCCTCTTGCCAAATTTCTGCGGGGATAGAAGCGTGATAGGTCCGAGCTTGGATGCCAGTAGAACCAAACGGTTGCGCTGTTGAGGAACACCGTATTCGGCGCAATTAACGACCTGATACGCAACCGAGTATCCGTTGTCTTCAAGGTTGGCTACGAATTCGTCGAAAACGTTCTGTTCGATCAATCGTGGAACGTTCTCCATAGTCACCAGATCCGGAGAGAGCTCATTTACGAGTCTCGAAAACTGAAGCAGAAGCCACCAACGTTTATCGAATTCCGTCGCTTTCTGATTGTAGGTGGAAAAGGTCTGGCACGGAGCGCAACCAGCCAGTAGTTTGATGCCGTTCTTTCGGTAGTGACACACCAATTCGCTGGCTTCCAGCTCTTCCACCGATTTTAGCAGGAACCTGGCGTTGTTGTTGGCGACATAGGGGTATTCACAAGCCGGATCGATGTCCACACCAAGCCGAACTTCTATGCCAGACTTCGCGAGACCATGCGTCAATCCACCAGCGCCGCAGAACAAATCGATGGCATAGACTTTCCTTCCTTGCGTCGTTGCGATTTTCGATAATGACTCCTTTTTCATTTTTTCGAATCCCTACCTACGTTTTCTTTGGGAGTGTCACCGGACGCACCGCCTCCTTCGATCCAGGCATCGACCGCTTCTTTCTTGAATTTCCACAAACGTCCCACGCGATGAGCGGGCATCGATTTGTCGTTGATCCACTTGTAAACCGCGTCCCGTTTTACACCGAGGTAATCACAAATTTCTTCCACGGATAACCATCTGTCTTCCATCGTTTTTCACTCGGTGCTGAATTTAAATGGGATTTATGCTATGCGAGCACTATTATAGTACTAAACCAGAATAGAGCAGCTTAAATCATTACTAATCAATATTGATTGGTAGTGCTTATTTCTAAAATAGTGGAAATTGTTTTTGGCACAATCTTCAAAAGCCTTGGTATTCAAAACCTTCCTATGTCGGTCAGGCCACAATGCCGCCGGCCGCGTGAGCTTCTTGGGCGTATTATTCGCTCAAGGTTTTCTTGACCTCAGAATGTAGATCCCGTTCGGCTATCATGCCTGCCGGGTCTCTTAAATCCAGGTTTTCGGGGCGCAGGCTTAAGTTGACCAAGAAATAGGCATTCGAGTCGGCTCTTGACGGAGCTTTTCATCCAGTCGATACCGCCTATACTTACGGATCAATACCAACCTCGGCAACGCCCCCTTATGCAAACAGAAACTGGCAAACTGGTTCGATGGATCGACGACAAAGGTTTCGGATTCATCCAACCCAACACCGGCGGCAACGACATCTTCATCCATATTTCCGCCTTGCAAGGGATGAGCCGCCCTCCGGTGGTGGGTGATATTCTCCATTATCAGACAGAAGCCGATGCCAGCGGCAAACTCCGCGCTATTCACGCCCGCATCGAAGGGGTACCCAAACAGCTGATGCTGGAACCTTTAGTGAGAAGACGTCCATCGCCATCAGGACCCGCCCCATACGGTAGGCGACATCAAGAAACGAAACAAAGAATTGTTCGGTCACAAAAGCGATGGGGCAGCCTACCGTTTCTGTTTGTGTTGCTGATCGGTGGCGGGGTTTACGTTTACGACACGTATGGACATCGCCATGCTCAAATCGTCGACAAATCAACGGCCCAGTCAGTAGTGGAACCGGAGATAGCCGAACCACACTTCCAATGCCAAGGCAAAGTCTATTGTTCACAGATGACCTCCTTGGAAGAAGCCGAATTCTACTTGGATAACTGCCCCGGCACGAAGATGGATGGCGATAGGGATGGGATACCTTGCGAAAATCAGTTTTGAAGCTTTATCTGGCTATATTGTCGATGGCGCGCTGATCACGACACATCCGTTGATCCCGTTAATCTTCAAGACGCCTTCCTTGAACTTCGCGTGCTCCTGCGTCGAACGCGTGCAATCCCACAGGAAGCTGACGATCTGCGCGTCCTTGTATTTCGTGTCGGCGCGATAGAGAGACGCATCTTCGGCGATCTCGCCAATGAGCGTCGGGAAGGACTTCTTCACGTCTTTCCGGTATTTGACCTCAATGATCGTATGCAGCGACGGCAGGTAGAGATCAATGCGTGGATTCTTCTGCCCGACGGGCTGTAGGTTAACTTCGTCCGCGATGTCGTTGAAGATCGGCGCGAGTAGGACATAGAGAATGTTCTGAACGTGGTATTCGTTTTCTATCAGCCACTTGACAGGTTCCGCACCTCGCGTGCGCCCCGCGTCTTCCCATGTCCACCGCTTGAGGCCGACGGTGATATGCTCCAGAAATCCCAGAAGGTCGTCGAGGCTCCAGCCTTTTGGCGGCACCACGGCCACGTCCTGATTGACCTGATCGAAGACGTAAACCATCAGGCTCAACAGCGCCGTCGAAGCGTTTTCTTGCGCCTGCGCCCGGAACTCAGCCATGAAGCGGCTGATCAGGGAAAGGCGAATCTGATGATCGTCGATTCGCTGTATCTTTCGATAGTGAAGAAAGAGAGGCACGCAAGCACTGGTATAGACGGCGGAGTCGCTGCTGCGGACATACGCAGCTATATCTTTCTCTAAGAGATTGAGATGGTCACCGCTGACCTGCTGAGCTAGAAACCCTGAAATCCAGTTCTCGAACTCCTGGGCGATGCGTGCGTCGTTCATCTGCTCGGTCAGCCATTTCACAGCCATGACGCCGAACATGTCGGAGACCCACGGGCGCGGCGTGGAGTCGATCTTGGCGGCCTGGCCGAGTAGGCGAGAGACATCCAAACTTGAAACGGCTTCGTCCAGTACGCCGAGGCCCGCAATCGCGCACCGCTGATACAAGGAGATCGTCGCAAAATCGAAGGACGGTGTCCCGTCCTTCGACAGCCCCAGAAAATGCAGAAAGGAGGATTTGAAAGGGTCGGCGTGTGCGCGCTCGCTCATCTTTCGGTGCAGATACTCGCGCAACTGGTACGCGTTTTCCTTTTCTACAGGAACCATTGGGATTGCCCGATCTTCCCGATCATCACCGAGTCGTTCCAGCCCGGAAGCTGGTTCAGCCATCCGAGATTCCGGGCGATTAGATCGGAATAGCTGATAGTCACCGGCATCGGATTGGGAAAGTAGCTGCGCCAGGAATGCGAAGCGAAGCTGTAAAGCTGGGCGCTCAGGTACGTGATGTCCTTGAAGGTCGAGTCCTTGTGAACATCAAGGATCACGCCGCGCGGATGTCCGTCTGTGTCTTGCCGCAATTCGCGCTGGCCGATCAGGTAGACAAGCATTTCGTGCTTGGAAAGCTTGAACGTCTTCCCTCGTAGTGGAGCCAGCCGTCCCTTCTGTACGCCGGCCGTCGCGCAATCGAACATATGCAGGCCATGATCCTCTGAGATTTTCAGGAAGGCGAACTCGATCTGATATTCACGGTACTTGTCGATCACGGCGCGGACGCCTTCGATCTCTTCCTTGTTGAACTTCTTGACCTGCGCATGAAAGATCAGGCGGATCGTGTCGCCTTTCTGCCAGTTCATCCGCTTCTGAATCTTTTCTATCGTCTCTCCGAGCACAGCGGTCAACGCTTCGCAGTAGGCTTCCGGCACGACCGCCTTCGAGGTATTCGAAACAATGTAGCTGCCGTCTCCGGAGAAGACGGTGGTGATGCCCATAATCCGCTGATTGTCGGCACCGCGTTCCTGCCCGATATTCGCGCTGCCGATGCCAATCACGAGTTCGTGCGAGAGAGTCGGCGAGGATTTGAGAAGCCAAGGGACGCCGCCCATCTTCGCGTAGCAGGCCAGCGCCATATTGTTGAGCGAATACCCGAGCGAATAATCGGATTGCGCAAGAAGCTCTATCGTGAAATCTTGCACCGGAATCTGATGCAGGAAGAAAAGGCTCTTGCCGAGATAGTATGGATTCTCCGTGACCTGGAGCTTCTTGAAGGACTGTCGGACCTGAACGAGTGCCAAGTCCCAGCGCCCGCCGTCATCCGCCTTCTTCCGGATAGCGGCCTGGATGGCATTCTTGTATGCGTCCACGCTGTCGGTGGCCGTCGCGAACACTTCGACGTGGCTGGTTCCGAGCACGAACTTTCCTTCAAGGCCGCTGCTGAAATACTTGCTGTTCGAAATGCCTTTCAGAAGCTTTCGGACGAACTGCTCGACGCGCCCCTTGTCGTGCTGGGCGCAGATCACGCAGATCGACGGATCGTTCCTGTCGAAGGTACGCTTCGTATAGGGGCCGTACTGAGTCAGGCCCTTCTCGGCCCAATCCTTCTCACCGTTGTCGTTGAAGATAAACACCGGCTTCTGCATCTGTCCGCAGATCTTCTGGATGTCTGGTGAGTCCTCGATCTCGATGCGCCCTCCGTCGATTAGCGGAATGGTCTTCGACTGTATGTACTTCTTAAGCGTATCAATTCGGTCCTTCTTGATCTCGCCGCCATTGAATATGGAAACGGATTGCCCGATGCGTTCGACGATTGCATCCTTCTTCGCGCCGTGAGTATACAGAATGTAATCATCGAAATTCGTCCGGCTAGCCTCAAGATAAACGTCTTTCGCATCGACCTGCACGGCCTGCCCGTCAGGCCGCGTGACATAGAGCGTTTCACCCTTACTGGCGCTCACTGATCCCAGAAGCTTTTTGTATCCGTCGTCCTGCTCGGTAACGACGTATCGGCCTACAAGATCGAAGCCGGCGTTAAGGAAGAATAGGCCGTTCTCTTTGATTACCCGGCGCGTTGTGCAGTCAATGACGAGGCATGGATGACCTTGAACAGTGCGGGTGTCGATTGAGTATTTAGCGCAGACCTTAAACGGGTACGCATCTCCAAGAATCGGGACCAGAAGATTGTCTTCCGGCTTGGTGCTCACCAGCTCGATGGGATTGAAGCCGGACGGGTTACGGCCCAGTCCAGCAAGATGCCGTGTCAATCCGTCCTTGACCAGCGAGCAGAAGATGCCTAAGTTATCCTTGAGCGCGATTGTGTGCGGTGTGCCAGATGTGGGGAATGTGCCGTCCCCCGAGAAGATCAGAATGTTGTCGCCCTGCCGGCGGAATGAGTGCGTCGATCCGTGCTTCTCGCGAAAGCCGTCCAGCGTCTCCTTGTCATAGGGGACTTGACGAGCTTCAAGCTCTACTTCGGGGATTTTTAGAGGGAATACGTTCAGGAAGACTGGCAAAATTCGATCCTTTCTTCAGTCAATACGCGCGGTTCTTGGGGCGTCTAGTAATAAAGGGTTTCTGTATATCATCTGTGATTGCAACAATGGCTGCTAAGGATCAAATCGACACTATTGAATCAGATTGGACGATAGACCGCAATGGGTCGACTTTTGCCTGTCAACGCCAATAAAATCTATCCATTACTAATGGCTGATTTTTCGGACTATGGATTTTGAGCTCATATCCTTTTTCCTGTTTGACGTCGCGTAGCCTTTGGCCCAATGCCGTTAAGTTAAGCTTCACCGGTACTGCCTTCTGGGCTTTGGAGTGATACGGTTTTTGGGTCTGGGCGCTTTCCGATCGGGACGTTTCCGCTCCAGTGTTCGGGCATAGAGGGCGATCAATTCTAGCACCTGATCGTGCGGCACGCGTTGTATCAGCCAAGCGAAGAGACGCGTTTTCAGGGACTGGAGGATATAGCTGACGTTGGGGAAATAGCGCGCGGCTTTATCTTCCGGCAAGGAGTCGTAAGCTTCCCGCGCCAGGGCTTCGGCCAGATTGACGGTGAAGATTTTGGCATGAATGTCCTGGCGTATGGATTCGGGCAATTCGCCGGTGAATTGTTCCAGGTAAAGCCGATGTTTGAGAACCTTGAAAGCTTCTTCGATATGCCAGCGGGCATGATACAGCTCGGCGAAGGCTTCAGCCGGATAGGCTTGGGCGTCGAGGAGCGAGGTGGCGAGGACTTCAATTTGACCGGTGGACAAGACCACTTTGATCAGCCGCAAGGAGACCGTGTTATCGACCAGCGTCATACCGACGGCTTGGGCTTGCCGGCGGGCATGAGCGGATACGGTTTGTTTGATCACCGTTTCGGCAAGATCGGAGCGCAGGAAGCGTTCAACGGCAGGCCATTGATTGCCGTCCATGCGGGCCAGAAAGGGCAAACCGCGTTGTTGCAACAAAGTGAACAGCCACACCGCCGGAAAGCCGCGGTCCATGATCAAAAGATCGTCGCGACCCAGGTGCGGCAGCAGGGAAACCAATAATGCCCGCTCGGCATCCTCGAAACGGCCAATCGCGGTTTTGAGCATGAGCTTTGAAGCGCAGGCGAACAGCCCCAAGGTGCGCGCCAAGACATAAGGTTGACCGGCGCTATCGGTCTGAACGCCGAATTCGGCCTGATTTTCCAGCCATGGCGGCAGGCGTAAGGTGGTCGAATCGGTGGCGATCAAACGCAAGCCACGCCAACGCGGTTCGGGCAGAAGCTCATTGAGCAAGCCGACCAGGCTATCGTTGAGCGCTTCGAAGGCCGTGGCTTTGAGTTTTTGCCGGGCTTGGGAAACGGCGCTTTTGCTCACGGCGCGTAGCGAGCCTCTGTCCAGGGTGGCGAATAGGTCGTCCAGCAAGCTTTGCAAGCTGCCCTTGAAGGCGCACAATAAAAAAGAAACGAGAACCGGAAAAGTAAGAACGCGTTGCCGGATGAAAGCTTTATCGTGTGTACGATGGGCAGCGATAAAATCGGGCGAATGCAGAAGTTTTGAAAGATGGGCGAGAATGCTGGCATGGATACTGCTAAGTCGGCTTCATTATTTGTCCTGTAATTTCAGTAAGTTAATAGAAACATTATACCACAAGTTGCTTAACTTAACGGCATTGGCCTTTGGCCGGCGCCTCTTCCCTTTTATCAAGATACTCTTTCTGAACTATTCCATATGGCCTTGTTTTGCCTCATCCGCTCTACTCAGCAATTGCGCTTGCACTTTAAGCCGTTCCAGTTCCAGTTCACGTTTCAGCTCTGCTTCGCTCGGCAGGTAAGGCAAATATTTGGCCGCAAACAGCTGCTCGCTATCGGTCAGCACCGAATATTTCACCACCGCTTCGCTTTTCTGGCTGCACAGAATCAGGCCGATCGTGGGATTATCGTCAGCCGCCCGTTGCTGTTGGTCGTAAATGCGTACATAGCTGTCCATCTGGCCGACATCCTGGTGGGTCAGTTTGCCGAGCTTCAGATCGATCAGTAAAAAACATTTCAGTTTGAAGTGATAGAACACCAGGTCGATATAAAAGTCCTGGTCTTCGGTCCGTATACGCTGCTGCCGGCCCACCAACGCGAAGCCTTTACCCAGTTCCAGCAAAAACGCCTGCAGGTTGTCGAGTAGGCCTTGTTCCAGATCGGATTCCAAAAGCCGCTGGCTGGGCAGGTTCAGGAAGTCGAGGATATAAGGATCGCGGAGATAATCCTTGGCGGATAACGCCAGTGGTTCCGTCTCGGTGATTTTTTGTTCCGCTTCGGCCTGAACCGCCGCTTTGTCCTGGCTGGACAGCAGGCGTTCGTAATAGAGCTTGCTGATTTGCCGATCCAGTGCGCGTACACTCCAGTGCTGTTGAATCGCTTCCTGTTGATACCAATTTCTGGCGTTGGCGTTTTCGACGCGCGCCAAGACATTGTAATGCGACCAACTCAATTTGAGAGACACCGTCTCCCGAATCGGAAACATCAAGTAAAAGCGGCGCATATTGCGCAGATTGCTGGCATCAAACCCCTTGCCGAATTCCGTTGTCAATTGTTCCGACAGAGCCTCCAGTTGGTGTTTGCCATAGGCCGCACGGGCTTGCCCCTGCTGTTCATGTTCGACAATGAGCCGGCCGATGTGCCAGTAACACTGTACCATCGCACTGTTCACGGCCAGCTGCACCTGCTGCCGGGATTGCTGGATAATGGCGGCGATATCGTTAAAAAGCGGAGCCAGGCCCTGGGCAACCGCTGGAGGGGTGTTTGAGGAGCTCATGGTCTGGGAATCCTGCCTGTGCAGCGCCGAGAGGGCTCGGTCATTGATCTAAATCCCCTAGGGTACGGATCTGATAGGCTACGCCGATGCGTTTTGGAGCGGATTGTCGGCGCTTAAGCGCTTTTTGCACATGCTTAAGTGCTTCATCTTCGTTATTGACGACCGTGACGATCGTTCGTCCTTTACTCCCAATCCGCCCGTAAGTGGTTTCGACGACCCAGTTGCCGAAGAGATCTTGGCCATAGGCGATCGAATAGGCGCGGTGGACGTTGTGGGTAGGATCCCGGGCTTCAAGATAGGCAACAGGTGTAATCATTGGCTGTTCTCCATCATCCCTCCTCTGCCCCCTGGCATATGCCGATACAGAGTGGAAGGAGCGACCTTGAGCCGCTTGGCGACCTCTTCCATCGTAATGTCCGGATCGGACAGCATCGCTTTGGCCGCGGCGAGGTCCTTGGCGACTAAGACCGGGGGGCGTCCGCCTTTTTTACCGCGGGCACGGGCAGCCTCCAGGCCGGCTTTCGTACGCTCGCGGATAATCGAACGCTCGAACTCGGCTAGGGCGCCGAACACATGAAACACCAATTTCCCGCCGGCGGTCGTAGTGTCGATCGCTTCAGTCAGCGAGCGGAGGCCAATACTCCGGCTTTCCAATAGCTCTACCGTTTCGATCAGTTGCTTCAGGGAACGGGCCAAACGGTCCAGTTTCCAGACCACCAGGCTGTCCCCTGCCCTGAGAGTGTCCAGCGCCGCCAACAGCTCCGGCCGATCACGCTGGGCACCGGAAGCCTTTTCGACAAACAGCTTCTCACAGCCCGCCGCCTTCAGCGCATCCAGCTGCAGGGCGGGATTCTGGTCTTGTGTGGAAACGCGGGCATAACCGACAAGCATAGCACCTCCGAAAACTCAGCCGCACTATGAGTTATTTAGAGATAAGTTTCAAGAGATATTTATAAGAATTGGAGGGATAACCGAAAGTTAGCGTTTGTGTCATTTTCAGAAGTCGACTGCACAAAATGTCAAAAGTCGATTGCACTACTTAAGATGGCCTCATTCGGCAGTGCCATGATGAGGTTGGGCTGCCTGCCTAAAAACAGTTATTCGGCTTAGAGCCAACTGCACAAGAGTGATTGTCATCGGCCAGAGCAAGCAAACCCCGTTTAACGGCAGGAGTGAATCTGGTTCCATGTCTAAGCCTCATTCTTGTGCAGAGGACTACTGATTTGTGAGTGCTCAGTAGTCCTCTGCACAATGCGGTTCTAAGCCAATGAAATGGTGAACCGCCCCGGGTTTTCAGGAGGCTCTAACTTTATGAGAAGATAGAGCAATGAAAGAGAAAACCACCAAGCACTATTCACCAGAAATTCAAGAGCGGGCGATTCGCATGGTGCGCGAGCATCAGGGCGAATACACTTCAGAATGGGCTGCAATTCAGTCGATCGCCGGCAAGCTCGGTTGTACGGCGGAAACGCTTCGCCGCTGGATCAGGCAGTCACAAAAAGCCAGCGGTGATACACAGGAGCCGGCCGGCAGTGAATCGGAACGCATCAAAGCATTGGAACGGGAAGTCCGTGAATTGCGGCAGGCCAACGAGATTCTACGCAAGGCGTCGGCTTATTTTGCCCAGGCGGAGCTCGACCGCCCATTCAAACGATGAAAGCCTTTATTGATGAACATCGCAATGTTTACGGGGTCGAGCCGATCTGCAAAGTCTTGCCGATTGCCCCGTCGACCTATTACCTTCATGCGGCACGTCGGGCCAAGCCTGAGCTGCGCTCTGCCCGCAGCCAGCGCGATGAAGCGCTGAGCCTTCAGATTCGTCGGGTCTGGGAAGAAAACTTCCAAACCTACGGCGCGCGTAAAGTGTGGCGTCAGTTGCAGCGCGAAGGCTTCTCGTTGGCTCGATGCACGGTCGAGCGCCTCATGCGACAACTGGGGCTCAAAGGCATTATGCGGGGTAAAACTGTCAAAACCACCATTAGCAACTCCAACGCAGTTTGTCCGCTGGATCGCGTTAACCGCCAATTCAATGCCGAGCGTCCGAATGCGCTATGGGTCGCCGATTTTACCTATGTCAAAACCTGGCAAGGCTTTGTGTATGTCGCTTTCGTGGTCGATGTCTTTGCCCGCTACATCGTCGGCTGGAAAGTCTCCGCTTCTGCACAGACCGATTTTGTCCTGGATGCCTTGGAACAGGCTTTGTCTGATCGTCGGCCAGCAAGGGATGGCGGTCTGATTCATCACAGTGACCGCGGCGTGCAGTACGTGTCGATCCGTTATACTGAGCGTTTGGCAGAAGCCGGTGTTGAGGCGTCGGTCGGCAGTGTAGGAGACTCTTATGACAATGCCCTGGCCGAGACTATCAATGGCTTATATAAAGCCGAGGTCATTCATCGGCAATCCTGGAAAAACCGCGAAGCCGTCGAACTGGCCACTTTGACTTGGGTCAATTGGTTTAACCATCAACGACTGCTAGGACCGATTGGTAATATGCCTCCCGCTGAAGCCGAGGCAAGGTATTATCAACAACTTTATGAGTCTGCTATCGCGGCATGACTCACAACAATCAGCCTCCGACAAACCCGGGGCGGTTCATGGTGCAGTCGACTTCTGATAATGACAACATCATGATTCCCCGAACTTGGGAATCCAGCACCTTATGTTTTTAGATCCCCGCTTTCGCAGGAGCGACAACATTGAATTAATCACTGCTTCCTTAGTAGTGCTTTTCCATCTATCATTATCTCGTATGGAACGGCAATGACTAGAGGGATAAACACCTTTCCCATTTATAGCTGATCGCTACTCCCAGAAGAAGTACGGTGTGCTTCCTCACAAGTATTTTCAGCACCGACCAACAAAACGATAGCCCCGTGACTTTGACCCGAAAGGGCACCGCAGTGGTCGAGTGAACCCTCGTGTTCGACTACATCGATCTTAAAGGAAGACAATTAGGTTTATTTTATGGCATTGTTCGTTTATACCACTCAGGAATGCACAGAAGACGCTCTCCGATATGCGTTATCAGATGAGCTCGAGCGTTTTAAGGAGCGAGTTGAGAAATCTCAGAGTACCAGCCAATTCGATCCGTTTCCACCACCTTATCTAGTCAAAAAGAAGTTTGGAGGGCGACAAGGTCGTTTGATTGCTGATCTTCGTATCCAGGGCGACCACGCAGTGATTGTATTTCTAGCGATCATGATCCGTGGAGACCGAGATTATGAGGACTATTTCGCAGTAGATCCAGTCGGTTACGGGAAACAGCATTTTAGCTGCCGGGTCTCCGATGAGCAGTTGGCCGAATACATTAACGAACGAACGAGAGTAGAGTCCCCCCCAACCAAACCCGAGCCGACTACGGTGGAATATGGATTTCTTTATGAGGCGTTTGCCCACCGCCAAAGCTCTGCTGAGGAGGACATGGTTTACGAGACAATCGAATGGAAAGATGCTGTGGCGGAAGAGAGAGTCGCAAACCAGCTTGTCCGTTTTGCCCAACCCTGTCTCAATGCGTTATCGCAAGAGTCAGGCGTTCATTTTCTGAAAATCCCGGATAAATCCGGCTGGGGTTTATGGTTTCATCGGAGTCAAGGCCGGGTGCTGTTAATCACCCCCGTCACAGATACCACGAGCGCGAAAGCAGAGAAGATCGTGGAAAAATACCGCGGGCAACTCGAAAGCGGGCATTTAACACACATCATCCGTTCTAGCCGACGAGCCTATCCGGCTTACATGCTCGCGGATGAGGAAACGTGGGTGGAGATTGAGAAGGAACCCGTTGCCAACATGGCACTTTCACCTGAGGAGTCCGATGTCTTGCTTAGTGTGCGTCGGACAGAGGGGGCGTTTCCTCTGTTCGTAAACGGTCGTGCTGGAAGCGGCAAGTCCACCATCTTGCAATATCTTTTTGCGGATCTGCTTTTCTATTACTTGAGCACACCGGCGGCCCAATTGATTGCACCTCCCGTGTACTTGACAGCAAACGGAGAACTACTGCGCGTCGCGCGGAGTTTTATCGAGCGTATCCTGCGTAACGAGGCCACCTTTCGAGGAAGTGGATCGGCTAGTTTGGTCGATGATAATCGAGAGATTCTCGACGAGGCATTCCGGGAATTTCAACCCCACCTGCTCTCAATGGTTGATGCGCGAACTAGGCAGGAACAATTCGCACTATCCCGCCGGGTGGACTATTCACAGTTCCGTAAACTATGGACGGAATGGTTTGGAATGGATCGTACTGCTGCGCGGGAATTTGGGCCAGATATTTCTTGGCACATCATCCGCAGCTACATCAAAGGTATGCTTTCAGAGACCGTGATGGATCCCGACGACTATGAGCAATTACCGGAGAACCAGATCACGGTGACTCGGCAGACATTCCAAACAGTTTTCGAGCGGGTCTGGGAAGGGCGGTACTCAAAAATAGCCGAAGCCAAAGGGCTGTGGGACGACCAAGATCTGGCTCGGTTTATCCTCGACAACGATTTGGCAAAACCGGCAAGTCCTGCGGTTCTTTGTGACGAAGCGCAAGATTTTACCCGGATTGAACTAGAACTGCTTTTGCGTCTCAACTTGTTCTCGAACCGAGCAGTGCCACCCCACGATCTGAGCCGAGTGCCTTTCGCCTTTGCAGGTGACCAATTTCAAACTTTGAATCCAACCGGTTTTCGCTGGGACGCTATCAAGGCTTCCTTCGTCGAGAAGTTCATTCGGGCGCTCGATCCAAGTGGACTCTCTGGTAGGACGGAACTCAACTATCGGGAACTTCACTACAATTACCGCTCCACTCCTCCCATTGTCCGCTTCAGCAACGGGGTTCAGGCGCTGCGGTCGGCGCTTTTTAAAATGCCGGAATTACGCCCACAAACCCCGTGGGCTTTGCCGCAGGGCGTATTTCCCGTGGTTTGGTTCAACTCGGGAGATTCCTCCTTCTGGAAGAGGTTCAAAGAGGCAGACTCGTTCGTCGTCATTGTTCCCTGCAACGAAGGAGAAGAGGCTCAGTTTGTTCGGGACGATCCTATCCTCAGACAACACATTCGCATGGAGGATGAAATTCCACAAAACGTATTGAGCGCAGCCCGAGCAAAAGGCCGAGAGTATCAGGTCGTGGTTGTTTACGGCTTCGGAGGAGTGGCGCCAAGGAATTTAATGGAATTAATGGATTCCACCCATGGCGGTGATGAGGCAACAAAGGATCACTCGCTGCCGTTTCAATATTTCATCAATCGCCTCTACGTGGCGGTCAGTCGTCCCAAACAGCGTTTGATCATTGTAGACGACGAGTCCGGGATAAATGCTCTCTGGGAGTTTGCGAACCGAGAAGAGGTCACCAGGCGGGTCATTGATGCGGCAAATCGTGGCCGCACTGTGTGGAATGCTGATCCAGAAGACGAAAATGCCCCCGCTGTCGAGGGCATGACGATGGGCAAAGTGGAGGATCTAACCCGCGAGAGTGCGGGTGATCCGATAGACAACGCTAAGACTTTTGAGGAAGACGGTAGGGCAAGGAAGGATGCGTTTCTTCTACGGCAAGCGGCCCTTGCCTATCGGAGCGCCGGTGATTCCACCAAAGCCACTGAGTGTCGTGCACGTGCGCTGGAATTGGAGGGCGATCACCTCGCCGCAGCTGAGGCCTATTTAGATGCTGGGTTCGTAGTTCCCGAAGCTGTGCAGTGCTTCTGGAAAGTGGGAAAGACGGGCTGGCAGCGACTCACCGAATTAGGAAAACTGAATGCGAGCGTGGCTAGGGAGACAGAATTTAAATATGCGCTGGCGATCCTAGACACGAGTGTGTCGTCAAGCCGGGGAATCGAGCTTCTTGAAGAGTTGGCAGCCCGCCTTTCGGAAACTTCCTTTGCGGCGTATGTGTCTTCCGAAAACGCATGGCGCGACGGGATCAATACCATCATCGACAATGTCCGGAATGACGCTTCCCTTACGATGGCCGGAACACTGGAGCACGTGCTCGAAAAGATTGAAGCGTGCGGCATTGCTCAGCTTGACCGGAAAATGGCGGAAGTCCACTTCCGTGCGGGAAGCCTGCAAAAAGCAGTGCAACGATGGGAAAAAGCCGGAGAAACTAAATCGGATGAATATTTAAAAGCGAAAGCGGCTATCGAGCCATATCCGGGAAAGCTTGCAGCTTTGATGAAGGTCGGGGCGTTTGTCGAAATCATCCAGGAGTTTGAAGCTCGCACCAATACAGACCTTGATTCTGCGCAATGGAGTAACATCTCGTTGGCGTATCTCCAGTGCAATCGCTTAAACGATGCGCTTGATGCTGCGTGGAAATCGCAGAATGCCACTGTAATAAGACGAATTGCACTCAAGGCGATATCGGAAGGCGAAGCCCAAACAGCGATTCGAGCACTGCATGGCACAGTGATCGCGATGGTTGGAAACGGAGAGTGGGAACCATTGGCCAAGTTCGCGTCAACTCTGGATTTCTCTCCTGATTCCAACTGGTCCGAAGATGCGGTCCGCGAACTGGTCGAGAGCCATGCAGACGAACTTCAATGCACACTTGTGTCTGCCTTAGCCCGATCAGATGCGTTTCCTGAATTGCCTGGACACCTTCAGCGACAACTTAGCGAATTCTTGCGGCGTTTTTTGCGCGTCAAAGAAGGGCGATGGCGTCCTTTTGTCTCGGCAGAGGAAGCAGGCGCCGCCATCGAGCGCGGCGGCAAGTTCACCGACGCTCTTCCATTCTATGAAGCTGTCACCAAGGAATCCCTCTTCTCTGAGGAACAGAAACAGTTTGCCCGCCTCAGGTGGATCATCTGCAAGAATAGACAGCTTGAATATGAGCGCGAGCAGGCGGGCAAAGCCGTCGGGCTTCCGAGATCCAGCGTGAACTTTCCGAAGCAATGAAGCGCCTCGGAATTGAGCGGGTTACTGACCTCCCTAAATACCCAGAGCTCGCAGAAATTGAAAAACCAACCAACTCATTAGTTCAAATACCAGAATCCAAACCTGAAACGCCGCTTCATCTTCCTTCAGAGGTTCTGGAGGCAGACACAATGTTCGGTGTTGCCGCAGTGAAGCAAATCGAACTAGCTGGCCGTGTTGCCGTAAAAGTCGGCGATTTTAATATAGAATTGTCTCGACAGATTGGTCGCTGCAACTTCAAAAATGAGCAAACAATGCAGACGGCATTCTTTAATATCCGTGAAGGTCAACCTGGAGGTGAAAAGACATGGCAAGTAATATCTCCTATTGAATGGGGCTGCGAGGATTGGAAAATCCGGCTTTCCCATTCTGGTGCTAAACTGAAAATATCGTTCGATGATCTGGGAGTGAGCCTATCTATCGACCAACCGCTTAATTCTTAAATCATCAGATCTGCACAAATTCGAGTAGAAGTGAAAGTCAAGAACGCGCGGCAGATTGGGCCGAATACTTTTCAGATAGCTCGGATGCTTATTTTGCCAGGTGTTTTATCTATCAAAAACGGCCGTTTTTGGGAGAAGAGGGAAGGGAGACAAAATATAGCGAGTGGTGCTTACAGCCAATCTTCTGTATCCTGACGCCCTAATATAGCCATAATCTCAACCATATCGTCATTGATCCGGTAATAAATGCTATCGGTTCCATACACACTACGCCTATATCCTTCTCGAATATGGTCAACAGCCTGAAATAAATAGGGGTGATCAGCAATTTGATCTAAGCGTTCAAGAATGCCCCTATGATATTGATCGGCTCTCTGACTTCCGTGCATTTTAACGCCGTACAGCCAGATTCTCTTCAAATCAGCGCGGGCTTTTCGGGTGAGTTTATAAGAGCCCATCTTGCCGTGCTTCTTCCTTGAAGTTGGCTAATAAATCTTCCGGTTTCTCGTCGGTGAACCCGCTTTGCTCAGCCTTAATCAGTTCAGCGCGAACATGTTCGAGCTCAAGCTGCTGCCTCCGCGCCCGCCGGATTAAGTCATTAATCACTTCGCTCTTACTGCTGTATTCTGCACTTGCGACTTGAGCCTTCAGCCATTCGTCATTTGGCTCTGATACGGATATGCTTTGTCTCACCATGGCGCGACCTCTCAAAAAATCTACGATACACCAATATTACACCATATATGCACCACAGAAAACAAAAAACAGAATCCTAAAATTTGCGGTATATCGGAGGTCAGAGTCCGATCAAACTTCCCTTGCTGTCAATATTAACGGCAACAAATGTGTAGCAAGTTGCTACACTTCGGCCAGTTCTCCCTCGATCAATTTTTCCAGAAAATCCTTCAGTTTCTGTTCCTGTTCGGAGTTCAGCGTCTTCGCGTTCAATTTAACAGTGATGTGCTTTTCGGTCCAGGCAATGTTGCCCACCTTTTTGCCATCCCGGATCAGATTACGCGAATTTTGAATATGGCTATCCTTTTCCTCATGGCCTTTCAGCTTACGTGTGGCGAAAGCAGCAATTTTAGTTTGATCCAGCTCATTCTCCAGCAACAACGCCCAGGCCTCGGCTAAGTAGGCATTGAATGATGGCAAATGGCCGCATTGCTTCAAAAGTCGCTTGATGTCGCTCGCAGCCGATCTTGAAAGCAATCTGGGATTTGTGTTTAGGTCGGAAATGATAAATTGCGGCAGGTCGTCGTAGGCATAATATCGGTACATATCCTCACGGTTCATACCCAACGACTCGGCCAGTTCTTTTTGGTCGGGAAGGCATTCTCGATCTGCTTCAACGCCAGGCCGATTTCGTAATCGCTCAGATCCTCCCGGTCGACATTCTCCGCCAGCGCGAAGACGGCCATGTCGCTGTCAGATATGCTGGTTACCAAAGCTTCGATAGTGTGTTTATGCAGCTGCTTATGAGCACGCCAACGCCGCTCGCCAGCGGCGATTTGGTAGCGGTCATCAATCTTGCGTACCAGGATAGGCTCCAACAAGCCAAGCTCGGAAATCGATTGCGCGAGTTGGTCGAGCTCCTGCTGGGGAAAGATGCGACGCGGCTGATAGGGATTTGGATCGATTTTATCGACAGGAATGAGGATGTGCTCCTTGCCTTCTTCGAAATTCGCGTCTTGAGCCGCCAAAGCATGCCGCTGGGTGTTTTGTTGCAGCTTCTGCTCCAACATTTTTTTCAAGTCTTTGCTCATGCTTGATCAGCTCCTGCAGCTAGATTCAATTGCTTGGCGATAATTTCTGCCAAGCTCCGAAATTCACGTGAAATTTGGCCGTCCGATCCAAGGCGTGCAGGCTCATTTGAGCGATCGCCGACTGATTGACCTTAGTGCTGGTCGGTATACGAACATCGATCAATTTGCCGATCTGATCTTTGGCAGAGGCCTCGATCAGTTTGCAGACCGTCTGCCTCTCGTCGTGTCGAACCAGAAGAGCGCCGATCAATTCGAGTTCGGGATTAATGCGTTTGATTTTCTCGACGAGTTTCATCAAATCGGTGACTCCATACATACCGTACTGCGAACCCGATTCGATCGGGATGATCAAGTGCGTGGCCGCAGCTAAAGCATTACTGGTCAGCAGCTTGAGGCTTGGCGGACAATCGATCAGGATGACGTCATAAATGCCATGCAGGGGCTTGATCTTGTCGCGGAGCTCTTCCGAAGGACGCGGCACATCGTCCTTCAATTCGTCTTCGGTTTTGCCGAGAGCCAGTGACCCGTATATCAGTGAAACGCCGTCGATATTGGTATCGTCGTGGATGGATTGCGGCAGCTTCTCGATTTCTGACAGCAACAGCTCTGCGCAGGTGATAGGGACTTCGCTCGGGTGCTTTTTGCCGATGTGAAGGCTCGCGTTGGCTTGCGGATCGAGATCGATTATCAGGACAGAGAGCCCCATTCGGGCCAACTCGGCCGAAAGATTGACGACCGTGGTTGTTTTCCCGCAGCCACCCTTATGATTGGCAACGGCGATGACAGATGTTTTTTTTGCCATTTGTGCACGATGTTTAGTTTTTCGTGATCAGTATAACTAACACATACGACAATGAAAACACATTTATTCTGTAAAAAAGAGCTTATCTTCTTAGTAATATGAAGTATTTTCTCAGATCATTCGTTAATCTTGGTTGGGATATATCTATTTTTCAGACCCGTTTGTAATCTATGACCATCAAAGTCGTTTGTATTTTGTCGGCATAGATACACTTTCTACAGCTATTGATGTGTAGCAAGTTGCTACATTTTACAAGCACATTGTCGCCTTCGAAGGAGAGCAATCAAAAAGAAGATGTTCTCTCTGAACTTTAGAAATCCTTCATAAGAGTTTTTCAGCCATAGCAAGGGTAAAACAAAGTTTCGGGAAACCGTTAAGCCCTGAATCTGTGGTACTGGTAAAAAAACACGGCTTGCTCACTCTTGGCGTCGACCAATAAAGCAAAACACGCCTGAGTCGTTTTTAATTCCAGTGGCAGCGGAACCTCGCAGAGCAGGATGCCCGTTGAGTACCGGCAGGTGCGAATCAAGGAAGTGAAGTGATTGCTCCGGCTTTGCCGGTGCTAGCACTTCACATATCCTGCCCGCCTTTCAGCATGGTTTTCTGTGGGGGTGCAGCTTTGCAATCCGATGGCATACCTATGAGACCCACGCAGACAATAGAAAAAACAGCGAAATCCAGGAATTTAACGCGTTTCCTGACCAGTATTCCGCACGAAATACACGCGAAATACAGCGATTTCTTTTTCCAGCGCCACTTTCAGCTCCGCCGCTTTCCCGATGCCGACCGGGCCGGACAGGATCGCATACTTGCCCTTCCGGATTTCGGCTACCAGGTCGACCACCAGGGCCTCCCTCTCCATCACAACCCAGCAATCTCATCCCTATTTACTTTTCCCACGGCAAAGTATTACTATTAAAGTATTACTTTTTCACCGATCAACAGTACCGAAGCGATCCTCGAAGAGAATTCTTTAACCGCTGGCCATCGGTGCCGATGCGCGGTTTCCGAGGCTGCGGCGAATGATGAAATCATGGAATAAATATGTTTGGGGGGAAATCAGCAATTTGTGGCAATAAGACAATCACTTATTGATCTGTCTGCCAGGCGTCATCTTTTCAAGATAAGCAACCCATTCAAGACGCGTATCTTTGTGCAAATCCTGCCAGCGGACCGTCCGGGATAGGCCGCTCTATAAGCTGCAATAGCTTTGCGTTCCAAATCCTTTACCC
>NZ_JPOJ01000003.1 GCF_000733855.1 Methylomicrobium agile | reverse complement strand
ACTTGTTTCCACCCCTCGACCTGATCTTCTGACCAGATGCCGGCGTATCCGGATAGCCGACACCTTGCGGGGAAATACAGGTCGCTTCGCTTAAAATCAATCCGGCACTGGCTCTCTGCGTATAGTACTCCGCCATCAGCGCATTGGGCACTCTACCCGCGCCGGCACGGCAGCGGGTCAACGGCGCCATCACGATACGGTTGGGCAATTCGAGGTCGCCGATCTTGAGCGAATCAAACAGGGTATTCACTTTATGCTCCTTTCTTGTCTTGAATAACGGCTCGAATTTTACCGTCAGTAACTCGACGGCTCCGGCAATGCCATCGCGGGCTTGCATCGGTTCGCCGATACGTGGGCACGGTTGCCATATCCAGGGGCCGAGACGATGTTCGCAATGGCTTGCGCCAACGTATTGGCGTCAACCCTTTTCACCGGTGGCGGTTTGCCCGCCGGCCCTCATTCTCTGAAGCTGGGTCGTCCGGAATAATTGCTCTTTCACTCAAAAATGGACAAGGTTTTGTAGGATTGCTGCGAAATGCTAAGGGTACCTAAATCGCAGGCAATAAAAAAGGGCTATCCTCATTCGGATAGCCCTTCGAAGATGGCGTCCCCAAGGGGTTCGAACCCTTGTCGCCGTGAAAGGTGCAGTGTCCTAGGCCGCTAGACGATGGGGACAACAAATTAAGTTTCAATCCGACTGATTTGGTGGAGCAAGCGGGATCGAACCGCTGACCTCTTGCATGCCATGCAAGCGCTCTCCCAGCTGAGTATGGCCCCATCAGTAAGAAAGACTATTGTACAGTAATTACGGTTTCTGTCCAACGTTAATTAACTTTTTATCATCTCGATCGCTTTCGTATTCTGACAAAGTCTTACCCTTGCCGAGCAGCGCCAGGGTCACGTCAATCGCCGGCGAAACGGCCGTACCGGTCACCGCCACGCGGAGCGGCTGCGCCACCTTGCCCATGCCCAATGCTTCGCTTCAGCCAGATCGACGATTACCTGATGCAGCGCTTCTTTCTGCCAGTCCATCGGTTTCGGCGAACCGGTCGTGCACACGCGCCAGTACCTCCCCGGCTTCGGCATTGAAATTCTTTTAACCGCTTTTCATCGTACTCATCAAATCGCATAGAAAAAAGCGCTCGCCCGCGCCATCTCGACCAGAGTCTGGCTGCGCTCCCTTTGCGCCTTCACCACTTCGACCAACGCCGGCCCCTCCGAAGGATCGATGCCCAGCTGGCCGATGTGCCAGCTCAAATGACGCGCGACATGCGCCGGATCGCTGTTCATAATATATTGGTGATTCAGCCACAGCAGCTTTTTGGTATTGAAAGTCGAGGCGGAAACATTCACGTTTTCCAGTTCGAATATTCGACCATCTCGTCGACCGAAAAAACCTCCTGGATCGCCGTGCGACCAGCCGAGGCGCACCAATAATTCAGCAGGGCTTCCGGCAAATAACCGTCGTCGCGGAATTGCATCACGCTGACCGCGCCATGCCGCTTCGACAGCCGCGCGCCGTCCGGACCGAGAATCATCGGCAAGATGCGCGTATAACGCAGAGGAGCTCCCAACGCTTTCAGAATGTTCATCTGCCGGGGCGTATTGTTAATATGATCGTCGCGCGGATCACATGCGTCACTTTCATATCCATGTCGTCGACCACGACAGTCAGATTATAAGTGGGCGAACCGTCCGTCCGTGCAATCACCAGATCATCCAGTTCCTTATTGGCAACCACAATCTCGCCTTTGACCCGATCGTTGATCGTCACGGCGCCGTCCTGCGGATTTTTGAAACGGACCACATAATCGCGTCCGTCGTCGCCTTTATAGCCTTTATCCCGGCACTTGCCGTTGTAACGGGGTTTTTCTTATGAGCCATTTGCTCGTTACGCCACCGCTTCCAGCTCTTCCTTGCTGCAGCAGCAATAATAAGCATCGCCCTGAGCGAGTAATTGCTGAATAATTCCTTGTAACGATCGAAATGATGCGTTTGGTAGAACGGTCCTTTGTCGTATTCAAGGCCGAGCCAAGTCATGCCTTCGAGAATCGCATTGACGATTCCTGCGTGGAACGTTCGAGGTCCGTATCTTCGATGCGCAAGATAAGTCGCCGCCATGCTTGCGGCGTAAAGCCAGGAAAAAAGCGCGGTACGGGCACCGCCGATATGCAAGTACCCGGTGGGGCTCGGAGCAAAACGTGTAGTAATTGTCATTGAATTCCATTGTGAATTGAAGGGATTTAGCCCACTATTTTAGCCTTTATCGGGCATTAGCGACAATTCCCGGAAATGATCTCGGCAATCCTCAATTTAGCCTAGTACTCAGTCAATCTTGAAATGTCGGATCAGTAGTCCCCTATCGAGGAATTTCCCTGATGAGAGTGGCGATATGGCTAAGCAATACAGAGTGCGACTCACGGAGGAAGAGCGTACCGATTTAGAAGCTGTGGTTTACAAGGGAAAAGCTGCGGCGCATAAAAAGGTACAATTCAAAAACTAGGTCTTAATCCCTTCTTTATAAGGTCTGTTATTCAAATTTATAATTGGAGTACAACAATGAGCAACAATAATGTCTTAATCCCTTCTTTATAAGGTCTGTTATTCAAATGATCAGTTCCTCGAAGCGTGTCCGACCTATGTGGTCTTAATCCCTTCTTTATAAGGTCTGTTATTCAAATAGAGCAATCTTAGGAGGATAACATGAAGGTACACGTCTTAATCCCTTCTTTATAAGGTCTGTTATTCAAATGTCTTTAACGACGTGATGAAACAGGAGGAGCTCCGTCTTAATCCCTTCTTTATAAGGTCTGTTATTCAAATCCACTACCAGGTAGCAGGCTGCCAAGGGAACATGTCTTAATCCCTTCTTTATAAGGTCTGTTATTCAAATCCAAGGGAACATGTACTACCGGTACGTTAAGTACAGTCTTAATCCCTTCTTTATAAGGTCTGTTATTCAAATCCAAGGGAACATGTACTACCGGTACGTTAAGTACAGTCTTAATCCCTTCTTTATAAGGTCTGTTATTCAAATCCACTACCAGGTGGCTGGCTATCAGGGAAACCTGTCTTAATCCCTTCTTTATAAGGTCTGTTATTCAAATGAATAGCCCAAGGATGGGCTAGTCCGATGAACTTAGTCTTAATCCCTTCTTTATAAGGTCTGTTATTCAAATTGGCTATCAGGGAAACCTGTACTACCGGTTCGTGTCTTAATCCCTTCTTTATAAGGTCTGTTATTCAAATTCGTAAAGTACACGGACACCACCGTGTACTGCGAGTCTTAATCCCTTCTTTATAAGGTCTGTTATTCAAATTTTCAGGAGAAAGATCATGTTAGAAGTATTGTTTACAGTCTTAATCCCTTCTTTATAAGGTCTGTTATTCAAATAATGAAATATGCTCATATTCTCTCCCGATTATACAAGTCTTAATCCCTTCTTTATAAGGTCTGTTATTCAAATGGCTATTCCGATGAACTAGTACTGGTAGCCAGTAGTCTTAATCCCTTCTTTATAAGGTCTGTTATTCAAATCGGGTACCAGGGCAACATGTATTACAGATTCGTAAGTCTTAATCCCTTCTTTATAAGGTCTGTTATTCAAATAGCAGAACGAGGAGAAGTACTACGATGAGTACTTGTCTTAATCCCTTCTTTATAAGGTCTGTTATTCAAATACTTGGAGGAGTTCTACTCCTCCATTGACTAGCTAGGTCTTAATCCCTTCTTTATAAGGTCTGTTATTCAAATCTTAAGCAAGCGGTAACTAAAGTAAAACAACTGTCTTAATCCCTTCTTTATAAGGTCTGTTATTCAAATTACAGCTCGGAGCAGTTGCTCCAGATGGTGTAGTCTTAATCCCTTCTTTATAAGGTCTGTTATTCAAATACCTTCAACATCGAGGGCAGCTCAAACGATTATAGGTCTTAATCCCTTCTTTATAAGGTCTGTTATTCAAATACTACTCCTCCATTGACTAGCCTAGCTAGCCTAGGTCTTAATCCCTTCTTTATAAGGTCTGTTATTCAAATCAATAATCAAAGAGGCCACTACCAAGTTGCCGGCCGTCTTAATCCCTTCTTTATAAGGTCTGTTATTCAAATGCCACCGAGGAGGAGGCTCTGGACTTCATTGAAAAGTCTTAATCCCTTCTTTATAAGGTCTGTTATTCAAATGGTATAAATGGGACATGCTGACTGGTTTGATAAAGGTCTTAATCCCTTCTTTATAAGGTCTGTTATTCAAATCGTGTACATCTGGCTGAATGGTGCACCTCACCGTAGTCTTAATCCCTTCTTTATAAGGTCTGTTATTCAAATTGTATAATGTCGGGCGACTTGTTCCTCACGACACGTGTCTTAATCCCTTCTTTATAAGGTCTGTTATTCAAATAGGAGGAGAATGTATTATTCGCAAATAAGGAGTTGTCTTAATCCCTTCTTTATAAGGTCTGTTATTCAAATGACCTTGTAGACACTAATATTCCCGCCGTTGTTGGTCTTAATCCCTTCTTTATAAGGTCTGTTATTCAAATAGTTTTGAACATGATTATCAATGCGATGGCTGATAGTCTTAATCCCTTCTTTATAAGGTCTGTTATTCAAATCATATCTGGCTGAACCATACACCTCACCGTATGAGTCTTAATCCTTCTTTATAAGGTCTGTTATTCAAATAGGCTACCAGGGAAACATGTACGTTCGGCACGTCCGTCTTAATCCCTTCTTTATAAGGTCTGTTATTCAAATAGGAGGCCCTGGCGTATATTGATAAACATGAGGAGTCTTAATCCCTTCTTTATAAGGTCTGTTATTCAAATCAACATTCAAAGAGAACACTACCAAGTTACCGGGTCTTAATCCCTTCTTATAAGGTCTGTTATTCAAATCAACATTCAAAGAGAACACTACCAAGTTACCGGGGTCTTAATCCCTTCTTTATAAGGTCTGTTATTCAAATGGTCACCAGGGAAACATGTACTACAGATTCGTTCGTCTTAATCCCTTCTTTATAAGGTCTGTTATTCAAATGTAAAAAAATCGACCTACTCGACACCAATATTGTCTTAATCCCTTCTTTATAAGTCTGTTATTCAAATGACATCAAGGCAACATGTCCTACAGACTTGTCCGGGTCTTAATCCCTTCTTATAAGGTCTGTTATTCAAATTTTTAAACATGGTAGACAATGCATTGACTGATATGTCTTAATCCCTTCTTTATAAGGTCTGTTATTCAAATGATCTGATCGATACCAATATCCCATCCATCGTCGTCTTAATCCCTTCTTATAAGGTCTGTTATTCAAATATTGCATGAGCTGGAAACGGTTCAACGCGCTGGCGTCTTAATCCCTTCTTTATAAGGTCTGTTATTCAAATACCGATACAACGGTGTATTGTGACGAATCTTTAGGTCTTAATCCCTTCTTTATAAGGTCTGTTATTCAAATCGTGGGCTATGGTGTTGAGTTACTCTTGATCGAGGTCTTAATCCCTTCTTTATAAGGTCTGTTATTCAAATGGCTACCAGGGCAACATGTCTTACCGGTACGTCAAGGTCTTAATCCCTTCTTTATAAGGTCTGTTATTCAAATTAGGCTATCAAGGAAACATGTCTTATAGACATGTCTTAATCCCTTCTTTATAAGGTCTGTTATTCAAATATGAACTAGTTACTGGTAACCCAGTAAGGTACTCGTCTTAATCCCTTCTTTATAAGGTCTGTTATTCAAATAATGGCTATCAACAAAAATACCATCGTAACCCTGCGTCTTAATCCCTTCTTTATAAGGTCTGTTATTCAAATTTGCGGAGAAGCTAACTTTTGTTGGTCTGAGAAGTGTCTTAATCCCTTCTTTATAAGGTCTGTTATTCAAATGTTGAATCGATGGAACCCGGTTTCAGGGACTACGTCTTAATCCCTTCTTTATAAGGTCTGTTATTCAAATTTGAATAACATTCTAATTGGAGTAAGAAAAATGAGTCTTAATCCCTTCTTTATAAGGTCTGTTATTCAAATGAACTCTGCCGCCAATTTAGTAAAGGGCAGGGGGTCTTAATCCCTTCTTTATAAGGTCTGTTATTCAAATCTAACGTAATGGCTGATAGGGGGGGTTGATAACCCGTCTTAATCCCTTCTTTATAAGGTCTGTTATTCAAATTTATCGGCACGTCCGTTATAACGATACAACCGTGTCTTAATCCCTTCTTTATAAGGTCTGTTATTCAAATGGATTCTTGAACTAACTAACTAATAGGTGGCGTCTTAATCCCTTCTTTATAAGGTCTGTTATTCAAATCTGAACAAGCGCGCAAGAATGTCAAAAATCGCTTGGTCTTAATCCCTTCTTTATAAGGTCTGTTATTCAAATTGAGCGTAGACGCATTGTGTGTAATGTCAAATCAAGTCTTAATCCCTTCTTTATAAGGTCTGTTATTCAAATCTTAATAAAGAGCTGTATATATATGATGAGAATGGTCTTAATCCCTTCTTTATAAGGTCTGTTATTCAAATTTTATGATAGTGATAAGTCAACGCTCATCATAAAGGTCTTAATCCCTTCTTTATAAGGTCTGTTATTCAAATTATACTATACTAAAAGATTCTCAGTAACTAGAGTCTTAATCCCTTCTTTATAAGGTCTGTTATTCAAATGCCTGGGCGATGAAGACCTCATCGACGTGATTAAGTCTTAATCCCTTCTTTATAAGGTCTGTTATTCAAATAGTCGCTGAATCCGCATTGCGCGCCGAATTACTGTCTTAATCCCTTCTTTATAAGGTCTGTTATTCAAATTTGCCAATAGGAGAAGCTTATTATGAACATGAAAGTCTTAATCCCTTCTTTATAAGGTCTGTTATTCAAATTATGTAGCGGAAAGACTATGGTCGCAATTTCAAGGGTCTTAATCCCTTCTTTATAAGGTCTGTTATTCAAATGTTTAATTAGAGGTATTATGATCACACTAACTGAGTCTTAATCCCTTCTTTATAAGGTCTGTTATTCAAATAACGCCCTGCAGGAGGGCCTAACCTTCAATGTAGGTCTTAATCCCTTCTTTATAAGGTCTGTTATTCAAATGTAAAGGCTAACTTACTAATCGAGCAGAGATTTGTCTTAATCCCTTCTTTATAAGGTCTGTTATTCAAATTCAAGGTGAGCAGCAGTTAGGATATCTAAAGACTGTCTTAATCCCTTCTTTATAAGGTCTGTTATTCAAATCCATCAAGGAAACCTGTATTACAGGTTTGTTCGAGTCTTAATCCCTTCTTTATAAGGTCTGTTATTCAAATAAGCTGGCTTCAAAGACTTTGCCTTATCAACCTATGTCTTAATCCCTTCTTTATAAGGTCTGTTATTCAAATGAAGTTTTTCCGCTGCATAGATGAAGTGCCCATAGTCTTAATCCCTTCTTTATAAGGTCTGTTATTCAAATAAACGGAAATATCAAAGTCTCTATGCTGCAGGGGTCTTAATCCCTTCTTTATAAGGTCTGTTATTCAAATTCCTATCGCATAAAGTCTACAATGATGTGCTGTCTTAATCCCTTCTTTATAAGGTCTGTTATTCAAATGATTTCTTATCCAACGTAACACTGGTTCATAGCAGTCTTAATCCCTTCTTTATAAGGTCTGTTATTCAAATTTAATTGCCCTTATCCATTCATTAACTGATAAACTGTCTTAATCCCTTCTTTATAAAGTCTGTTATTCAAATTAAAGATTCTCAGTAATTAGAACTATAGACAATGGTCTTAATCCCTTCTTTATAAGGTCTGTTATTCAAATAACGATGTAACGCAGAATGTAGAGCTGATTCAATCGTCTTAATCCCTTCTTTATAAGGTCTGTTATTCAAATATACCCTTCAACGTAGAAGGCAGCCCAAATGATTGTCTTAATCCCTTCTTTATAAGGTCTGTTATTCAAATGTTCGGTACACCGACACTACGGTGTACATGGACGGTCTTAATCCCTTCTTTATAAGGTCTGTTATTCAAATTAGGTCATGGGAAAAATTATGGGAGGAACTAAAAGTCTTAATCCCTTCTTTATAAGGTCTGTTATTCAAATGGGTTTGAGAACATCACTCAAGCTAATGGCAGTTGTCTTAATCCCTTCTTTATAAGGTCTGTTATTCAAATAAGGCTCTACAAATGACTACAGAGTGGAAAAGGAGTCTTAATCCCTTCTTTATAAGGTCTGTTATTCAAATACATTTGGCTAAATGGCTCTTCGGAGCGCTTGAGCGTCTTAATCCCTTCTTTATAAGGTCTGTTATTCAAATTCTCAGGCTCTATGGAACGGCTAAGCTTCAAGAAGTCTTAATCCCTTCTTTATAAGGTCTGTTATTCAAATCTAGAGTCACGGCGAAAAGGTTAGAAGAATTTCAGTCTTAATCCCTTCTTTATAAGGTCTGTTATTCAAATGGATTATTGAACTAAACTTAAAACCGACTATCTTAGTCTTAATCCCTTCTTTATAAGGTCTGTTATTCAAATGTCATGTTAGAGAAAGAAGAAGAAGCTAAACGAAGTCTTAATCCCTTCTTTATAAGGTCTGTTATTCAAATGGATTTGAACCTTAAATTCTTTTATAAAAAATTGTGTCTTAATCCCTTCTTTATAAGGTCTGTTATTCAAATGAATACATGAATCAAAAATTGATGAGCCACATTCTGTCTTAATCCCTTCTTTATAAGGTCTGTTATTCAAATACTTACTTTTGAGAGGGATCATCTATGGAGATTTTGTCTTAATCCCTTCTTTATAAGGTCTGTTATTCAAATTAAAGATATGAACAAATACAACGCAACGATCGAAAGTCTTAATCCCTTCTTTATAAGGTCTGTTATTCAAATTCACAAAGCCCAAAAGCTCGCATCTGACGCACTCGTCTTAATCCCTTCTTTATAAGGTCTGTTATTCAAATCTATCATGTTATTTCACATTGAAACTTTAGGTGAGTCTTAATCCCTTCTTTATAAGGTCTGTTATTCAAATAGACGTTAGTGAATTTATTGACAATGACGCTTTGTCTTAATCCCTTCTTTATAAGGTCTGTTATTCAAATATGAAAATGACAAAGATGTTAGTGAATTTATTGACAGTCTTAATCCCTTCTTTATAAGGTCTGTTATTCAAATTAGAGTGCGCTAATCACTAGCGCACTCTTTACGCTGTGTCTTAATCCCTTCTTTATAAGGTCTGTTATTCAAATTTCGAACATATTAAAAGACAATACGACTATTTAGGTCTTAATCCCTTCTTTATAAGGTCTGTTATTCAAATAGCTCGTTCATACTCTCCTCTATTTTTCAGATGGTTACAGATAGGGTTGCCAAGATTTTTCATATTTGAAAAGTTAACCGTTGGGACTGAGCCATTTTTTCAGTTGCTGCTGTAAATTCTTCAGCTCGGAAAGACTACAAAGCGTAATGTTCAGTTCTTTTGCACGGGCACGGCTGCTTTTGTCCAGCGTATTGAAACTGATCAGCATGGCCTTGCCCTGCAGGCCGCCCATCAAATCTCGCAGGCTGTCGAGTTTATACAATACATCCGCGCCTTGCGTCGAGTCCCTATAGCTTTTGGTTTTGCATTCGATTAAATGCAGCCGGTTAGCTTTGATCAGGCCGATGTCGATTTCGTTCTTTACGGCTGTTTTCCGGCAGGGTGCCGGCTTATCGTAATGTTACAGGCAATATCCTGGATGCCCGAAGCTTTCTTCAGCCCCAAGCATTCCGCATAGGCGAACATTTCCAGCCAGCCGCCGTTGGCGGTAAAGCGGGCCTGCGCATCAACGAATTTCAGGGAATGGCCGTTGATCCTGCATAATCCCGCTTGCTCGAATAAATCCAGCAGCTCCCAGAGATGAGGTCGGGATTGAGGGCCAGAGTCGATTTCGACAGTCAATTGAGGGTTATCCGCATTCAGCGCCAGATAATTCAGCGTACTCAATTCGGACGCATAGCGATCGATGTCGGCGATCAGTTGGCGCGTCAGCCGGCGAATGGGTTCGGCAACGCCGGCAGGTTCCGGAATTTCGACTTTTTCGGCGCCATAGGCCATCAGATAATCCTTCAGTCTCAAGCAGTCGGCCAGGTCCTGCGCGGGTTTGCCGGGCGACAGCCAAAGCAGCCGGTCCTGTTCCGGATGAATGTAATAAATGGGCAGTTCGCAACTGCGGAAGGCTTCGTAAGCGGCAATGCTCATCAGTTTGGTGCCGCCGGTCGCATTGAGGGCGATGCCGCCGTCCGGATATTGCGCAAGCAGGTCGAGTATCCGGTCGCTGATGTGTTCCGCATCCCAGGGTTGTCGATCGTACAACGTTCGATACGGATGCCGCGCGGCTTGAAGATGTTTTCGAGCGCCTGGCTGCGCTCGGTCATATCGGGGCTGACCAGCATCACGACTTTCTGCGGACGCAAGCTGTCGTCTAGGATCGGCGTAATGTTGGGTATCGGCTGCGCCGATACCAGGATCAGGTGAGTGCTGATAGTCATGGGTTCTCAGTAAGCTGGATGTAGAGTTGAGCGTCAATGCGCTTGAGCAGTTTTTCCTTGTGCTGGGCGCTAAGAAAGCTGTGGACGAAACCTTGCTTGATCATCGCCAGCACATCCCATTGGCTGAGCCGGTAACCGGACATGGCCGCCGCGGCGAGATATTCGTCCGCCAGGCTGGTGCGGCTGATGCCGGGGTTGTCGGTGCACAGGGTCAACGGCAGCCCTTTGCGCCAAAGTTCCATCAACGGATACGGCGGACAATCCCGGCTTTCGGAATAGCGCGGGTCATGAAAGCCGACAACTTCGCGGTTGGAAGTGGGGCACAGTTCCAGGCAGATGCTGCGGTCCCGGAAACGTTGCGCGAGTTTGTCGTTGTCGTTCAGAGTCAAACCGTGGCCAATGCGATCGGCATGCAGATGATAAGTTGCCTGCCAGATGGATTCGGCGGCTTCGCCTTCGCCGGCGTGAATGGTGATCGGCAAACATTCCGCAAAAGCGGGTTGAAAAGATGCGCGATAGCCTCCGGTTGAGTTTGTTGTTCGTCGCCGGCCAAATCCAGCCCGGCGATGAAATCGGGCAGTCGCCGCTTGGCGATAACGGCTTGACGGATGGTATCCGCAAGTTCGATTTCCTTGGCGCGGCGATCGGCGATGATGATAAAGCGAAAGCAAGGTTTTTTTCTGTCGGCAAACTTGTCAGGCTGTCATTCAAGGCCTGATGGAACGACTCGAGAAATGCCAGGCTGTCGCCGTATTTTTGCGGGCTGCCGCGCAGCTCGATATAAGCCAGTCCTTCGGCAACGGCCTGATCGACCCACGGCCTGCGCGTAAGGCGCAATCGCGGCGGGATGACCGAGCAAGGCCGAGCCGGTCAATTCGCCGGGACGTTCGTAAGCGGCAAAGCCTTTTTCGTGCCGTTGTTTCAGCCCGATGCGCGGCTCGGTAACGTACCAGAGATTGTGCTGTAATTGCTGATCGCTGGAGTGAAGCAACAAGGCGGCTGTCCGATGGCTGCGCGTGCCGTTGGCTTTCAGGGATACGGGCCAATCCCAGGCCCATGTTTCCGCTTGCAGCAGCGGCTGGCAATCCTGAAGCGCTTGCGCTGTTCGGCCGGTCAATTTCGCCAAATCGCCTGAGCGACATGGCGCTGGGCATTCAGATCCAGGCAGCCGCCGAGGTGGCGGTGTAAATCGCCTTAGGCAGAGCGGTTAACCAATCCCGATGGTTTTCGGTCAGACGGAATTACGCAGTTGATCGATCGGCGAGGAGGCAAGCGATACAGGCTACGCCAGTTTTCGTGCGTTTCATCGCGGCTGATGTCCTGCAGGTAGTTGCCGAACAGGCGGCTGCTGGCTTTTCGCGCTTGGACAGTTCCTGGCGAGGCTCGCGCCGCTACGGCAAAAGTGGCGATTTGACCGGCCTCGGGCAACGGAAGCGGATAGTCTTCGGTTTGATGGGCTCAGCCGCATCGACTTTGATATCCAGCAGGTCGCTACGGACGGTCTGGCCGGCAACCAAGGGCGTCACCAGCGCGGCCCACTCCGGGGGCAGCGGCTGGGTAAACACCGACGGCAGCGCCTCGCGAAACTCCTTCGGCAACCATCGGCGCTGATCACATGCAGCAATGCCTGACAGCCAGCAGCTGCCGGCCCATTGCATATCGCGCTCATCGTTTCCGCCGCCGGCAGCGACAGCACGACCTGGCCGCGCCGCTGTGGTAGATGCGCCTTGAGGCAGGCGCGCACGATCAATTCGCGAATGGCGGCGCATTCCTGCTGCGTGGCAAGCTGGTCGGTGCTTTCTGCCCGCACACTCTAAGAATGGGCGAGCGCGGCCAGCAGGCAATCCACGCTTTCAGGGAATCGAGGCTTCTTGCGTGCCCTGGGTCGTACAGACCCAGATCTCGTCTGGCTCGGCAAGCCTATATTGTGCTCTAAGGCCTAACAGTTTTTCACGTTGGGGGATGATGGTGGTAGAGCGGGAATTTCCCGGGGGCCAGAAAGGCGTAGACTTCCGAACGACGGCCCAACTGGCGCCGAGGGTACAGAGGAGAATGTTACGCATGGTTTTTCTTATTGTAATGGTTCATCGCTTTTCTTGAGCCGGTAGCGTTCCAGTTTGGCTCCGAAAGCGACCATCTGTTCGGCGGTGAGCTCCCTACCCCGCCAGTCTTCGGGAATCCGGAGGGACAGATGGATATAGGAAGCCTTTCTCGCAAACCTCCGCGACCAGATTGACCGGGAGGCTACCGATAACGGTATCGCCCGAATCGATCATGTCGATGTCCAGATGAGCGAGCTGATGGTCGACTACGATGCCTTGCTGCCGTGCCCAGTCGATTGCGCCGGAGTGGCGGGTAATGAAGTAAGTGGTCATGATTCAAATGTGTTGCCTGAAATCAAGTTATCGGTAGGTTTGTCCCCTACTTGTTGATCGAGTAGCGACCATATAATCACCTCGATTGGCTGATGCCGCATATCTAAAGGAATAGGTATGGATTCTGGGACGTGTTCAATTATCAGCCGAATGGGTTGCATGGTTATTGCTCCATCAATTTTAAAACGTCTCGTGTCGGACATATTCTTTGTCTTTGCTTGGGTCTTTTTTCTGGGTCATCGGCCTCCAGTCGCCTGCCTGTTGCATCAGCGATTGAATCCGTTCCAAAATCGATTGTTTATCCGTGCTTTGCCATTGCCCAGTTTTTACGGCATCCAGCAACACAAATAATCTTTTTTGTTGGGTCTTTTTTGTCTTTCAATAATTGGGCAATATCACGCTCAAACGGGGCAAGTCGGCCAGCCGATTTTCGGCTTCTTGTTGCGCGGCCTCAGCCCTTGCTTTTTGCAGGCGCTGTTCCTTTTCGTCGCGAAATT
>NZ_JPOJ01000002.1 GCF_000733855.1 Methylomicrobium agile | reverse complement strand
TTTCGCTGAAAACCAAGACCGGTTTTACCGCGCCGAAACACCAGTTCGAGGCGTACGGCGGTTCCTGGGACCGGCATTCGGAAGAGTTGACCAGCGGCTGGAACAACGGCACCTTCGGCTATTTCATCGACCTGCACCATTTCGACGAACAGGGCTGGCGCAATTTTTCGCCGACCGAGGCCAATCAGGTTTTCGGTACGCTGAGCTGGCGTAATGACCGGGCCAATCTCGATTTGACCCTGGGCGCGAACGACAACGACATGCGCGGCAACGGCGCGGTGCCGGTTCAACTGCAGCAGATCGACCGGAACGCGGTGTTCACCCATCCCGACCAGACCATTACCCGGATGTTTTTCTCCGAACTGGCCGGCAGCTATGCTTTGACCGACAAGATCGAGCTGAGCGCCAACGCCTATTACCGGCAGAACCGGATCCGAACCTTCAACGGCGATGACAGCGACTTTGACGAATGCGCGTTCGATGATGCGTTTTTGTGCAACGGGGACGGCCAAATCGCCCAAGATGTTTTGGGCAATCAAATTGCGGCCAGCGATAGTGTAGAGGGTGCGACTCAGAATACCAGCGAGACCTACAACCGTAGTCGCGGCGGCACTCTGCAGGCGATGTTCGACCACGATTGGTTCGGGCATAAAAAAAATCTGCTCGTAGGCGGCAGCTACGATTACGCGGACGTGCACTTCGGTTCGGATACCGAGCTGGCGCAACTGACGCCCGATCGGGGCACGATCGGCAGCGGCATATTGGTGGAAGAAGCCAGGGTGCGCCTGAATACGGTCACCGAAACCTACGGCTTTTATCTGAGCGACAGTTTTTCGATCACCGACAAACTGACCGCGACGCTGGCGGGCGCTATAACCATGTCAGCATCACGATGAAGAATCAATACATCGGCGCGGATGGCGAGGACAAGCTGAGGCGCAAGCATAGCTACGAGCGTTTCAATCCGTCCGCCGGCCTGACTTATCAGATTTTTCGATCATCTGGGCGTGTACGGCAGCTACGGTGAATCGTCCCGGGTGCCGACGCCAATGGAGCTCAGCTGCGCCGATCCGAACGATCCGTGCCGCTTGCCGAATGCGTTCGTGTCCGATCCGCCGCTCGACCAAGTGGTCGCGAAGACGTGGGAAGGCGGTTCCGCGGCGATTTCAACAAGCTGATCGGCAGGGAGATACCCAATGGAACCTCGGCTATTTCAATACGACGAATCATGACGACATCATTTTCCATCGCAGCGGCGGCAGCATCAGCCAGGGGTTTTCAGCAATGTGGGGCAGACCCGCCGCTACGGCGTCGAAGCGGGCGTGAATTCGTTTATTCCGGCTTTGTTTAGCTCGATCGATGACTGGAGTTTTGCGGCGAACTATACCTACCTGAATGCGCGTTACCTGGACAGCTTCATCATTCAGAATCCGCTGAACAACGACGTGGCGGCGCAGGTCGGCGCGGCGACAAAGATACCGGCATACCGGAGCATATTTTCAAAGCATCGGTCGGCGTCGAGCTCTGGCGGCGCCTGTCGCTAGCCATCGACGCCCTTACAGCAGCGACCAGTTTTCCGTGGCGACGAGGCCAATCTGACAGGCAACTGCAGGGCTACTGGCTATTCAACGCACGGCCGAATACAAGTTCAACAAGCACTTCGCGTTGTTCGGCAAGCTCGACAACATTTTCGACAACCACTACAACTCGTTCGGGACTTTCGGGCAGGCGGACGAAGTGCTGGGCGATGCGTTCAACAATCCCGCTTCGTATCGCCGGCGCGCCCAGGGCAGGGTGGGTCGGTGTGCGGATCACTTTTTATAAGTGACAAAAATAACGCAGCATTCTTTGGGAATGCTGCGTAAAGTCATTCATCCTAGCGCAAGCTTACCGGAAAGACCGGAGAACCTGCCGGATAGACCGTTCGGATCGGCTACCTTTGTATACTTGGCGGAATGCGTGGTAAATTACGCCGATTTGAAATGTCTCCTTTTATCCTTCCTGCTTGGCCTTTTGCATACGGCGGCCTTCGGGCTGGGGCACCATCCGTGCTTTTCCCGAAGACTTCATCGTCCAAGAAGTGCTGGCGTTCGAGCCGTCCGGAACGGGCCAGCATGCTTTCCTGCAGATTCGCAAGATCGGCGAGAATACCGACTATGTGGCACGGCAACTGGCCCGTTTTGCGGATGTCAGGCAGCGCGACATCGGCTTTGCGGGCTCAAGGACCGCCACGCGGTCACCACCCAATGGTTCAGCGTCTGGCTGCGGGCAAAGCCGATCCGGACTGGCCGCGTTCGCCTCGGCTTCGATTGAAGTGCTGCAGGCGACCCGCCATGCACGCAAATTGCAGCGCGGCGCTTTATCCTGCAACCGTTTCGGTTTGACCGTCAGGGAGTGGCGGGCGATCGGGATAAAGCCGAAGCGCAGCTGGATGCGCTCCAGGTTTCGGGTATCCCCAACTATTTCGGCGAGCAGCGTTTCGGACATCGGGGCGCAATGTCGAACAGGCGCTGGCCCTGTTCCAGGGAAGAAGGCCGGCCGCGAGCAGCGCAGCTTTATTTGTCGGCGGCGCGTTCGTTCCTGTTCAATCAGGTGCTGGCGGGCCGCGTCGAGCAACGGACCTGGAATCGCCCGCTGCCGGCGAAATCTGCATGCTGGACAAGTCGCACAGCCGTTTCAAAGCCGATACCCTGGATCAGGCGATAGCGGGACGCGTCGAGGCGGGAGAGAATTCATCCGACCGGCGTCCTTTGGGGCGAGGCGACAGCGGGTCACGGAGGCGGTAGCGGCGCTCGAAGCCGAAGTGATCGGGCGCTTTCCCGAACTGGCGGAGGGGCTCCAGGACAGCGGCGTCGAAATCGAACGGCGGGCGCTGCGGGTCAACGTGCCGGATTTGGCATTGGGAGTTCTTGGATGACCGGCTGCAGTTACGCTTTTCGCTGCCCGCCGGCAGTTATGCGACGGCGCTGCTGCGCGAGGTGATCGATTGGAATGATTGAGCCGTTGCATCGGTAAGCCGTTCTTCCTTTTATATTTCTCACCTCTGTTTACATGGTTTTACGACGGGAGCGTAGCGGTGGGAAATTCCGTAGGGTACGCTGTGCGTACCATTTCACCCCCGATGGTACGCACAGCGTACCCTACAATGGAATATAGAATGTTTGTGCGCTTCACTGCGTTCAGCACACCCTACGGGATCTCTCTTAAAATAGCAGCTCGTCTCTTTTGGCGAATTTTCGGACAACCTGAGCAGGACCAGCACTGCGCCCGCTCCGCCATCCCGTGGTTTCGCCGAACAGAAGGCCAGCACATCCCGGTGCTGGCGCAGCCAGAGATTCAGGCTGTTTTCAGAACCGGCAGATTGTCGGGCGAACGGTAGCCCTTGCCGTGAATGATCAGTACGCAACGGCAGCCATCGATCACCGCGCGTTGCAGGAATATCAAGAGCTGACGCTTCGCTTCCTCGCTGGTCAGGCCGTGCAGGTCGATTTCGGCGTCCAGCCCGAACTGGCCCTTGCGCATTTTGGCGGCACGCTTTTCTGTACTCCCGGCGCAAGATAGCTGAGCCGGTCTTCGATGCTGACCGGATCCAGGTCGTAATCCTGTTGTTCGGCAAGGCGGCTTTCGGCTTCGGCGGGTCGATGTTTCGGGTACGGCTTCGGTTTTTCGCCGCTATCCAGCCGTACTTTGTCGTCCTTGATCGCACGCACCTGGCCGATGGCGAGATGGAACAGTCCGCTGTCTTCGGAATCGGGGATTTTTTTTGTCACGAAAGCTGATTTTATGGGGCATTGTTGCTAATATCTCGAGATTTTATAGTGGATTCCGCTTTTGGGCTAACCATAAATGCATATTTTGTTGAGTAACGACGACGGTTATCTGGCCGAAGGACTCGTCGCGCTGGCCGGCGCCTTGCGTCCCTATGCCGATATCTCGGTCGTGGCGCCCGATCGCAATCGCAGCGCGGCCAGCAATTCGCTGACCCTGGAAATGCCGCTCCGCGCGCACGTGGCCGACAACGGCTTCATCAAGGTCGACGGCACGCCGACCGATTGCGTGCACTTGGCCATCACGGGGCTCCTGGAGCCGGAACCGGACATGGTGTTCGCGGGAATCAACCACGGCGCGAATCTGGGCGACGATGTCCTGTATTCGGGCACGGTCGCCGCAGCCACCGAAGGGCGCTTTCTGGGCTTGCCGGCGGTGGCGATTTCGCTGGCCTGCAACGAAGAGCCGCAGCATTTCGAAACGGCGGCCGAGGTGGCGGTGGTGCTGTTGAAGCGCCTCGTCGACAGGCCGTTGCCGCGCGATACTCTGCTGAACGTGAACGTGCCGGACGTCGCGCCCGAAGATATTCAGGGCTACCGGGCGACCCGGCTGGGCCAGCGCCACAAGTCGGAACCGGTCATTAAACAGCGGGATCCGCGCGGACGGTCGATTTATTGGATAGGCCCGCCCGGCGCGGAGCAGGACGCGGGGCCGGGGACCGATTTTCACGCCGTCAGCATGGGATTTGTCTCGATCACGCCGCTGCAATTGGATTTGACTTGGTACGATAGAATCAATATGGTCAGAAACTGGCTTTCCGGGGAGGTTTGCGCATGAATTCCACCTTGCTAGGCATCGGCATGACTTCGCGGCGGACCCGTGAACGGATGGCCAAGCGCCTGCTCGAACAGGGCATCCGCAACAATAAAGTGCTGGATGTGATGAGCCGGACGCCGCGGCATATTTTTGTGGACGAAGCGTTGTCGAGCCGAGCTTATGAGGATACGGCGCTGCCGATCGGTTTCAACCAGACCATTTCGCAGCCTTATACCGTCGCCAAGATGACCGAATTGCTGCTCGAATTCGGGCGTCCCGGCAAGGTGCTGGAAATCGGGACCGGCTGCGGCTACCAGACCGCGATTCTGGCGCAGCTGGTCGATCATGTGTACACGGTCGAACGGATTCTGCCGCTGCATAAGAAGGCCAAGGACCACTTATGGAGCCTGAGGCTGAAAAATATCAGCTATCTGCACAGCGACGGCGGCTGGGGCTGGCCGGAGCACGCGCCGTATGACGGGATTCTGGTGGCGGCGGCGCCTTCCGAAATTCCCGAAATGCTGCTCGAACAAATGGCGGTCGGCGGCGTGATGATCATCCCGATCGGGCGCGGCGACAGACAGGAACTGCAGCGGGTGTTCAGGACCGAGAACGGCTATGAGATTGAAGAACTGGAACCGGTGACCTTCGTGCCGTTTCTGGCCGGCCGGGAGTGAAACCGGTTTTGCGCTTCGTCGTGGCGCCGCTTTATTTGTTACCCATGTTTTGGCGCAAACAGGATGACTGCCATGCCGCATAAGGCTATCAATGAACCAGTCAGGTCCCACACCGAAGGTTTGATTCCATCGACCACCCATAACCACATGACCGCGACAAAAATATAGATGCCGCCGTAGGCGGCATATACCCGGCCGGCCGCAGTCGGGTGCAACGACAGCAGCCAGGCAAACAGGGCGAGGCTGATCGCTGCCGGAACCAGCAACCACGGCGACTTGTTTTCCTTGAGCCAGAGATAAGGCAAATAGCAACCCAGGATCTCGGACAGGGCGGTGACAAAAAACAGGGCGACAGTCTTGATCTCAAACATATCGATGCTCAAACCGGTTTGGGTAAGGATGCGGTCGCTTTTTACCGTTCGATTAAGAATTTGACCAGCTTGACCGCGTTCTGGTCGCTTTGAATGATTTCCAGCGGATAGCCGTGCAATTTGATGCTGGTACCTTCTTCGGGGATTGTTTCCATGAATTCGATGATTAGGCCGTTCAACGTTTTAGGGCCTTCGGTCGGCAGTTCCCATTGCATCAGCCGGTTCAGTTCCCGGATCGTGATGCCGGCATCGACCAGATAGCTGCCGTCGGCCTGTTTCTTGACGGTCATTTCGTCGGTGACCAGTTCGCCGACGATTTCCTGCAGCAAGTCGTCGAGGGTTACAAGCCCCTGCACGTCGCCGTACTCGTCGACCACCAGGCCGATTCGTAGCTTTTCCATCTTAAAGTGCTGAATCTGGTTGTGGATCGGCGTGCTGTCCGGAATGAAGGCCGGTTTGATCAACGCATTCATCAGCATCTGTTTGTCGAAATTCTCCTGATTGATTTTTACCAGCACATTGCGCAGGTGTAAGAATCCGACGACCCGGTCGATGCTTTTCTTATATACCGGCAAGCGCGTATGCGGGCTGTTCCTGATCTGGTTGACGATGTCTTCGATCGGCAGCTCCAGGTCGATTCCGTAGATTTCGTTGCGCGGCGTCATGATGTCTTCGACCGTCGCCGATTCGAGATCGAGAATGCCCAGCAGCATTTTCTGGTAGCGCGAGGGAATCAGGCTTTCCGCTTCGGTGACGATGCTGCGCAGTTCTTCCTTGTTCAGGGTTTCGTGGCTGTTCTTGCTGACCTGGACGCCGACCATCCGAAGCAGCAGGTTCGCGGTCAGGTTGATGCTCAATACCAGCGGGTAAGCGGCTTTCAGGAGCGGGACGTAGATCCAGGCGGCCGGAAACGCCAGCGCTTCGGGCTTTACCGCGGCCAGGGTTTTCGGCGTCACTTCGGAAAAGATCAACACCACGATCGTCAGCAGAATCGCCGCAATCGTAATGACCGATTCGTCTTCGCCATAGAGCCGGATCGCAATCACCGTGGCGATCGAGGAGGCGGCGATATTCACGAAGACATTCCCGAGCAGGATCAGGCTGATCAAACGGTCGGGGCGCTGCAGCAGTCGGTGGGCCTTGGTGGCGCCTTTATGCTTCAATTTGACCAGATGCTTCAGCCGATACCGGTTCAGCATCATCAATGCGGTCTCGGAGCCGGAAAAAAATGAGGATAAGACGAGCATCAGGGCCAGCAAGGCCCAAAGTAAACCGAGAGGTAAGTCGTTCAAGTAAGAGAATCTCTTTTATTTGGGAAGTGATTAGTCTCTACGAATTGAGAAATTTTTGTCAAGACATCCTTCAAATAAAGCCGACAAATTTTACAACAGTTTAAAACTGAACTGTTATAGAATATGCGGTCAAGCTTCTTAATTTGAAAGCATTTTTTAACGACGCAAAAAAGATCGGGAGTTATTTCATGCGCATTATTCTTTTAGGGAGTCCGGGGTCCGGCAAGGGAACTCAGGCTCAATTCATCACTCAAAAATACGGCATTCCCCAGATTTCGACGGGCGATATGCTGCGTGCCGCGGTCAGAGCGGGAACGCCTTTGGGGATTGAAGCCAAAAAAGTGATGGATGCGGGCGGCTTGGTGTCGGACGACATCATCCTGGGACTGATCAAGGAGCGCATCGCCCAGGATGACTGCAACACGGGTTTCCTGCTGGACGGGTTTCCGCGCACGATCGCACAGGCCGAAGGTTTGAAGGCAATGGGCATCGACGTTACCCATGTTGTCGAAATCGCCGTCGACGACGAGGAAATCGTCAAGCGGATGGCCGGCCGGCGCGTGCATCCTGCCTCGGGACGCAGCTACCATGTGATTTTCAATCCGCCGAAAGTCGATCATGTCGATGACGTGACCGGCGAGCCGCTGATCCAGCGCGACGACGATAAGGAAGAGACGGTCCGCAAGCGTCTCCAGGTTTATCACGAACAGACCAAGCCGCTGGTCGGGTATTATTCCGCCGAGGGTCAAACCGCCAAATTCACCACGATTGCCGGCATCGGCGATGTCGGAGAAATTACCGCCAAACTGTTTGCCGTCCTCGATTGAAGTTCATCGTTATTATTCATTCCGCCGTACCCATCGGCCCAACTACACACAAGAGCTATGCCGGGTAAAACTTTATATGACAAATTATGGGAAGATCATGTCGTCCATACCGAGGAAGACGGGTCTTCATTGATTTATATCGACCGCCAGCTGGTGCATGAAGTCACCTCGCCGCAGGCTTTCGAAGGCCTGCGCCTGACCGGCCGCAAGCCGTGGCGCACCGACCGAAACCTGGCGGTCGCCGATCACAACGTGCCGACCACCGACCGCGACAAGGGCATTGCCGATCCGGTTTCCCGTTTGCAGGTCGAAACCCTCGAAAAGAACTGCGCCGAATTCGGTATCACCGAGTTCGACATGGCCGACATACGCCAGGGTATCGTGCACGTGATCGGTCCGGAGCAGGGCGCGACCTTGCCGGGCATGACCATCGTCTGCGGCGATTCGCATACTTCCACGCACGGCGCGTCCGGCGCGTTGGCGTTCGGGATCGGCACGTCCGAGGTCGAGCACGTGATGGCGACCCAGTGCCTGGTGCAGAAAAAAGCCAAAAACATGCTGATCCGAGTCAACGGCAAGACCGGACCGGGCGTGACCGCGAAAGACATCGTGCTGGCGATCATCGGCAAGATCGGCACCGCCGGCGGCAACGGCTATACGCTCGAATTCGCCGGCGAGGCGATTCGCGCCTTGTCGATGGAAGGCCGCATGACTGTCTGCAACATGGCGATCGAGGCCGGCGCACGCGCGGGCCTGATCGGCGTCGACGAGGTGACGATCGATTATTACCGCGACCGTCCTTATGCGCCGAAAGGCAACGACTGGTACATGGCGGAACGGTTGTGGCAGAACCTGCATTCGGATCCCGATGCGAAATTCGACAAGGTCGTCGACCTCGACGCCGCCTCGATCCGGCCGCAGGTGACTTGGGGCACTTCCCCGGAGCTGGTGGTTTCGGTCGACGACAAAGTGCCGAATCCCGAGCTCGAAGCGGATGCGGTCAAGAAGCAAAGCATGATCCAGGCGCTGAAGTACATGGATCTGGAGCCGGGACAGGCGATTACCGACATCAAGCTCGACAAGATTTTCATAGGTTCGTGCACCAATTCCCGGATCGAGGACTTGCGTGCGGCGGCCGCGGTGGCGAAAGGTAAAAAGTGGCATCGAGCATCAAGCTGGCGATGGTCGTTCCGGGCTCCGGCCTGGTCAAACAACAGGCCGAAGCGGAGGGCCTGGACAAGGTTTTCACCGAGGCCGGTTTCGAATGGCGCGATCCGGGCTGTTCGATGTGTCTGGCGATGAATGCGGACCGGCTGGAGCCGGGTGAACGCTGCGCGTCGACTTCGAACCGCAATTTCGAAGGCCGCCAGGGTTACGGCGGCCGTACCCATCTGGTCAGTCCTGAGATGGCGGCTGCTGCTGCGATCGAGGGCCATTTTGTCGATGTGAGCACTTGGGAAAAAGAGGCACGCCAATGAGAGCATTTACACAAATAACAGGATTGGTTGCGCCGATCGACCGGGCGAATATCGATACCGATGCGATCATCCCGAAACAATTCCTGAAATCGATCCGCCGTTCCGGCTTCGGTCCTTACCTGTTCGACGAATGGCGTTATCTCGACCGCGGCGAACCGGATATGGACTGCTCGACGCGGCCGTTGAACGAGCATTTCATTCTGAACCGGTCGGAATACCAAGGCGCGGAAATCCTTTTGACCCGCGAAATTTCGGCTGCGGCTCGTCGCGCGAGCATGCGCCGTGGGCGCTGGAAGATTTCGGCTTCCGTGCGATCATCGCGCCCAGTTTTGCGGACATTTTTTACAATAACTGCTTCAAGAACGGTCTACTGCCGATCGCGCTGCCGGCCGCCGAAGTGGACAGCCTGTTCCAGGAACTGGTTCCCGGCTATCGCCTGACGATCGACCTGGCCGCGCAAACGATCACCACGCCGGCCGGACGGGCGATTCGCTTCGATGTCGACGAGACGCGCAAATACCGTTTGCTGAACGGGCTCGACGATATCGCGTTGTCGCTGCAGCATGCGGACAAGATCCGGGAATATGAGGCCAAACGCGCCAAGCGCGCGCCGTGGCTGTTCACGAACTGATCGGAAGTTCTTTCCTGCGGCGGATGGGGCGGGGCTTTATCCGCCGCCGTTTGTTTTTCAGAATGAGCCGTGCTTCGGCTGTTTTCCAAGGGTTGTTCAATGTCAAAAGTTTATAACGTGGCAGTGGTTGGCGCGACCGGTGCGGTCGGCGAAGCGATGCTGTCGATTCTCGAAGAGCGCAATTTTCCGGTCGGCGAGGTGTATGCGCTGGCCAGCAGCAAATCCGTCGGCAAGCGGATTCCGTTCAAGGGCGGTACGTTGAAAGTCGAGGATCTGGCGACGTTCGATTTTTCGAAGGCGCAGATCGGCCTGTTTTCGGCCGGCGGCTCGGTCTCCGCCGAATATGCACCCAAAGCCGCGGCGGCCGGCTGCATTGTCGTCGACAATACTTCGCATTTCGCTATGAAGACGATATTCCGCTGGTGGTCCCGGAAGTGATCCGGACAAGATCGCCGACTATAAAAACCGCGGGATTATCGCGAATCCGAATTGTTCCACAATTCAAATGTTAGTCGCTTTGAAGCCGATTTACGATGCGGCCGGTATCGATCGGATCAATGTCTGTACTTATCAGGCCGTATCCGGCACAGGTAAAAAGGGCATCGACGAGGTGGCGACCCAGACTGCAAGACTGTTGAACGGCCAACCGATCGAAAGCAAAGTTTATCCGAAACAGATCGCCTTCAATGTATTGCCGCAGATCGACGTATTTCTGGACAACGGCTATACCAAAGAAGAAATGAAGATGGTTTGGGAAACCCAGAAAATCCTCGGCGACGCTTCCGTCAAGGTCAATGCGACCGCGGTCCGGGTGCCGGTTTTTTACGGGCATTCCGAAGCGGTCCATATCGAGACCCGGCAAAAGATCAGCATCGAAAGAGTTAGAGATTTACTCGAACATGCGCCTGGCGTAAAGGTGGTGGCATGAACGAAAGAACGGCGGCTGGCCGACTGCAGTGACCGAGTCTTCGGGTCATGATGAAGTCTTTGTCGGCCGGATTCGCGAAGATATCTCCCATCCGCTGGGCTTGACTTGTGGGTGGTGGGCGACAACGTCCGTAAGGGCGCGGCTTTGAACAGCGTCCAAATCGCCGAGGTGCTGGTAAAAATTACATCTAGTCTAAGCTTTAACAGAGTGTTTCAACTGTTCGCGGCGTAGACGAGGTAAGCATTGTGAAAGAGAGTAACGTCAGCAATTTGACCAGGACTTTAGCGGTATTGTCGTTATTGGCCCGGCCAGCGCCTATCCTCTGGGCATAGGGGAAATAAAATTGCATTCGGCCCTCAATCAAAATCTGGGATGCCGAGATTTCCTTGATGCTGTCGGCGGGCGAGCGGATTTCCGATGTCAAGGTCAGCCTTGCGCCTCCCGACAAATTCGACGAACGCGGCGTACCTTGGTCTTATTTCCTCTCGAACATCAGTTTTGAACCGGCAGTCGGCCGACGGCTCGGCGGTGATCAAGGTCAGATCACGCGAAGCGTTGAAAGAACCGATTCTGGACTTACTGTTGCAGGTTACCTGGCCGAAAGGAACTTGTTATCGCCAGTTCTCGCTGATGGTCGACCCGCGGCCGCCTATGTGCAGCCTGTCGTTCCCGTTACGCGGGTTCCCGAACGTTCACGAGCGGCGCGCCATCAGTCCCGCTCCAACCACCGCCGCAGCGCCTTCCTACGTTACGGAACCGCGTTCCGTGGTTCCGATTCCGCCGCGATGGCGCCGGACCCGGTGCGCCAGGCGCCTAAAGACGACATCGTCAAAGGCGTCTACGGACCGACCCGGCAGAACGATACGCTGTGGGCCATTGCCGAGAAAGCGGGCAGGCCGTACAAGGTTTCGGTCGAGCAAATGATGGTCGCGATCTACCAGGCCAATCCGAAGGCATTCTATAAAGACAACGTGAATGCCTTGCTGGCGAAGGTCAAGCTTAAATTTCGGAGCGCGAAGCGGTTGTCAAGTTGTCTCACCAGGAAGCGCTGGCCGAATACAATCGCCAGCGGGAGGCCTGGAAGAACCGGTCGCAACCCGCGTCCTCCGAGGTGGCGGAAGCGGTTCAGGAAAAGGAAGCGCCTGCCGAAAAACCGATCGATAACCAGTTGACTTTGGCGGCGCCTGCCGAAGCGACCGTTGCGGAGAAAGCGGTCATTACTCCGGCCAGGAGCAGAATGCGGCCAAGTCCGAAGCGGATAAGGCAGCGGGCGGAACTGCCAGCGACAAGGCAAACGAGGAAATGCAGGAAAGAATGGTCGCGCTGGAACAGCAGCTGGCAAAAATGCAGGCCATATTAGCGATCAAGGAACAGCAGTTAGCCGCGTTGCAGGACCAGGTACAAAAGGCCGCTAAACCTCGGCCGCGCCAGCCAGCCGTTGCCGGCAGAACAGGCGGCAGCACCCGCAGTACCCGTCCAGCCAGCCCAACCGGCGCCGCCGGTAACAGCCGCTGCGCAGCCGAACCTCGCCGACGAACAGCCGGTGAAGCCGACAACGCCGGCGATGGCTCAGGAACAGCCGCCGCATCCACCGGAACCCGCTGCCGTTAAAAAGCCGGTTTCCCGTCCCGCTCCGGCGCCTGAACCGGTGGAGAAGGCCTCTGCCGTTGGATCTGATAGGGATTGGCGCTGGCGCTATATTACGGCGCTGCTGGGACTTTTCTGGTGGCGGCGCCGTAAAATGGCAAGCGAAGCCTCGCTCAACACCGAAAGCATGTTCTCGCCTTCGATCATTTTAAAAGCACCTGAGAGCGACTCCACTTTTTCTGTGCCGGCATTGAATGAGAGTACCGCCTACGATGTCGATCCGGTCGGCGAGAGTTCTTTTCTGAGCGAATTCACACCGAGCGATTTCGATGCTTTCGATAGCGATCAAGGCGAGATCGATCCTATTTCCGAGGCCGACGTTTATCTGGCCTATGGGCGTTATCAACAGGCCGAAGAGCTGATGCGCAATGCGGTTACGAACTATCCCGATCGCGATGAATGCAAACTGAAGTTGCTGGAAATTTATTACGCTGCTGAAAATAAGCCGGGTTTCGAAGCGTTTGCAAAAGAACTATCCGCGGCCGGTAAGGATCGGGACAGTGTTTTCTGGGGAAAAGCGCCGAAATGGGGCGTGAAATTTGCCCTGATTCGGCCTTGTTTGCTTTGCAGTCGGCTCCGGCGCCTCCAATGCAGGCGCTTCCGTTGCCGGTCAGACGGAGGCGGTCAGCCTGCCAAGCAGGAGGTGCCTGGCAAGACGATTTCGACATGCCGTTCGACGCTGATTTCGAACCGGCAGCGTTCGATACCTCTGCATTCGATGCGTCCTTTACGAAAAATAGCGAATCGCCGCAAGCTTCCGCTTCTGTTGTCGACCGGGATTTTGCGGATTTCGACCTCGAAGATTTTTCCTTCGGCGAAACGGCGGAGCAGGATGAACCGCGGAATAATGAAAGCATCGACTTCGATCTGGATAAACTGCCTGATCTTGCAGGCGAGCCGGAGGTTCAGGAAAACCGAGCCGATTCGGCGGATCTGCAATTCTCTCCGGGGGCTGACGAAGCGTTTGATTTCGAGCCTCTCGATTTCGATAGGGGATTCAGCGCCGCCGAAAAAAATAAGCAAGACGATGAAATACTCACTGTCGACGACCAGTTCAGTCTGGCGAAAGAAGCCGACGATGACAGGCGGAAATCGCCTTGGGCGACGATTTCAATTTCGATTTCGATTTCTCTACGCTCGGGGATGACGAGGCGGAGATGATCTGATTGAAATAACCGCGTAGCCGATCTGACCGATATGGACGAACTGGAAACCAAACTGGATCTGGCCAGAGCCTACCGTGATATGGGAGACAATGAGTCGGCCCGGGATATTGTGTCGGAAGTGTTGGAAAAGGCAGCGCCGAACAAAAAAATTGGCGCAAGTCCTGCTTAATGAGTTGATGTAAACGTCTGTTATTCGTACCATCCCTGAAAAAAGAGGGGTTGGCTCTTTCCGGGATAAGCCGCCGGTCCTCATTTTTTCCCGGAATGCCGATGGTGCTGCGGTTTTTAGAACGTGTACCGCGAGCTGTCCTTCGACCATTTGTGGTGCCCGGCCTTCGTGATGCGAAGCGCTTATCTGGCGATATTTCCAATTTATCCTCTTTAATCCCCAGCAGCAGTTCGCCTCTCAATATGCCGAGCAGTTCCTTGCCGCCATGCCGTAGCGCCATCCGTGCAGCAGTTGGCACTCGCCTTCGTCATTGTTGAAAAGCAAGGATTCCAAATCTTTCCGGGTGGCGAGAATATTCGGATTCAAGGCGTTTTCTTCGGCCCGGATCCGGACGATCGCCGTCAAGAGGTCGACAATGGCTTCCTGCTGCTGGGTTTTTTTCAGCGGGCGCCCGTCTTCATGCAGAGGGATCGGGGGGCGGTTTTGGCCTCGCCGATGATTCTGCATAAAGCCGCGCCGTAGCGGCTGACCGTGCGTTCGTTGATGCCGCGGATTTTTGCCAGATCGGCTGCCGTTTCCGGCTGCAGTTTGGCGATGTCGAACAGCAGCTCGTCACGGAGCAGCCAGC